>DASQBH010000209.1:0-6203 GCA_035635315.1 Longimicrobium sp. | reverse complement strand
GGTGCTGGGTCGCCTCGATCACGCGGGCGATGCGGAAGGGCAGTTTGGGGGAGGGGTCGGACGCCGTCGCGAGGAACGAGCGAAAGGCCGTCCGGGGGAGAGGGCCCCCCGCGGACGCAGACCGGACCCAGCCCAGCCGTTCGTCAGGGGTTCGCTACGCGTGCGCCGCCCGCACCGCGCCCGCCTGCGTCCCGCCCCCGCGCAGCCAGGCGCGCGCGGCGAGCGCCGCCACCACGGCCCACGCCAGCAGCGCCGCCACGGCGACGGCGGCCGCGGGGGTGATCTCCGTCAGCGGCCGGCCCTGCGCCGTCTGCCAGGCGATGGCCGCGCACGCCGCCAGCCACGCCACCCCCGCCGCGTGAATCCACGGCCGCACGCGGTCCGCGGGGACGGCGGCCCAGGTGAGCAGGATGGCGACCAGCGGCAGCGCCTGCAGCCCGTGGAAGCCCACGGCGTGCAGCGGCAGGATGCTCGCCTCGCCCGTGCTGGAGCCCTGCGCCGCACTCATCCAGAACCCGGCGCCGAACGCGCCCATGGTCGCCAGCGCGGCGTAGCGGATCGACAGAAGCAGCGGACCGTCGGCGCCGTCCATCCGCCGCGCCAGCACCTTCCAGGCAAGGATCACGAAGGTGACGATCATCCCGGTCGCGGCCAAAAAGAACATGCCGCCCAGGATCTGGTCCGTCACGCTTCCCACCTTCGTGAACCGCGGGTCGATGCCGCGCGCGATCTGCACGTTCTCCATCCCGAACGCGTACAGGATCAGCAGCGTCAGCGACACGCGCCAGGTCCACAGCCCGCCCTTCGAAAAGCGGGCGAGCGGCACCAGCATCACCAGCGTGAGCAGGTAGATGCCGACGGCCACGTCGAACGCCATCGCCTTGCGCAGGTGCCCTTCCGTGCCGACCAGCTCCGTCCCCCGCACGCCGATCGCGATCGCGCAGACGGCGCCGAGAATCAACCCGATGATCCCCGTGGCCGTCAGCATCCACTCGCGGCGAAAGACGGCCAGCGCGCCCGCAACCGACGTCCGCACCGCCGTGCCGATGCCGCCCGCGGCGGCCACGCGGCCCACCGCCGGCTCCGCCTCCGCGGCGAGCGCGTGCTGCGCGCGGCGGCTGCGGCTCCAGGCTCGCAGCACGTAGTAGCTCACGAAGCCCACGGGGCCGAACATCAGCGTGGCGAACAGCAGCACCGACTGCACGGGAAGCGGCACGTACCGGTGCTCCATGTTCTCCCGGTAGATCATCAACCCCACCACCTGGTCGAACGCCAGGATGTGGATCCACGCCACCAGCGCGATGTCGGGGTTCCGCAGCACCCGCAGGACCCCCTCCGCGCTGCCGAAGTCGCTCATGATCCCCGGCCCCGTCTTCATCAGCACGGCGGTGATGCCCACCACGTAGAGGACGGAGAGAAAGACGGGGAACACCGCGGTCCGCGCGACCCACCGCGTCACCTTCCACGCGGGAAGCAGGATCAGCAGCAGCCAGCCCAGCATGGCGTAGCCGGCGATGTTGTACAGGGCGAGGTACATCGGAGCCGCTCCGGCGGGGGGTGAGGGAGGAGGAATCGAATGATGCGCCGCGGGCGGCCCGTCATCCAGGGGCTGCGTTCCGCGCCCGCGTACCTGCTGAACGGAAGGAGCGCCGGCCGGGTTTCGCGCCCGCGGCCGGCGTGGAGCGTCAGTGCACGGACAGCCGGTACGCGCCCGACTCGTGGGTCCGGTAGGCGCTGACGTGAATGCGGTAATGGCCGGTCGGCGGGAGGTCGACGACCAGCCGGCTGTCGTGGCCCACGCCGCCATCGTCGTCGCTGGCCAGCTGCCGCCAGCTGCCATCCGGCTGCCGGGCGAAGACGGAGACCATGGGATCGAAGTCGCCGGAGCGCAGGTCGATGGTCACCCGGCCGCCGCCCGTCGTCTCCCACACGTCCTCGAACGCGCCGGTTTCGCCGCGCCCGTCGCCCGTCTCCAGCCGCCCGGCGCGCGTCTGGCCGGGGACGATGGTGGTGGCCGGCAGGCGCGCGGCGATGTCGTCGTGGATGCTGGTCATCGAGAAGAGCGAATAGGCGCCCGTGCGCCCCGCTCCCATGGTTCCCGCGCGGATCTCGTATTCCGCCTGCGCGGGAAAGCGCATCGTCACTTCGCTGTGCGTGCCCCGGCCGCCGTCGTCGTCGCGGGCCACCTCGCGCCACACGCCGTTCTCGCGCACGCCGATCCGCAGCAGGGCGTCGAACTCCTCCGACAGCAGCTCGAACGTCGCCGTCTCGCCAGCGGAGGCGAAGTAGCGATACGCGTCGTAGAACGCGCCGTCCTCGGCCACGTCGTCGCCGGCCGCCAGCTCCGCGTCCTTGCTCCCTCCCGGCGCCAGGATCGGCAGGTCGTCGGGATCGGTGCTCGTCGCCACGGACGCGGCCGCGCCCGTCTCCGACCCGCTGGCGACGGAGAGGATGTACGCGCCGGTCACCCGCTCGCGGTAGGCGCCGGCGTGCAGCTCGTACTCGCCGTCCGCGGGAAGGGTGATGCGGATCTTGCTGTCCAGGAACCCGCCCCCGTCGTCGTTTCTCGCCAGCTCCTCCCAGCGCCCGTCCACCCGCCGCCCCAGGCGCATGAAGGTGTCGAACTCGTCCGAGGCAAGGGAGATGACGAGCGCCTCGCCCGCGGTGCCGCGGTACGTCCACACGTCGTAGTACGCGTTCTCGCCGCGCGGGGTATCCTCGGAGCGCGGGTCCTCCCGGGCGAGCACGCCGGTGGCCGTGACGCCGGCCCGGAGCGGGCCCCCGCCGGAGTTGGGGAGCGGCGGCTCCGCGAATGGGTCGGGCGGCGGAGCCTCCGTCTCCTCCACCTGCAGCGTGTAGCGCCCCACCTCACCCGCCTCGTAGGTGGTGACGCGGATCACCATCGGCCCGGCATCCTCCGCCTCCACCACCAGCTGCGCGTCGCCATCCCCGGCGCCGTCGTCGTCCCACTCGCACGGGTCGCAGTCGTCGTGGAACTCCTCGTCGCGCGGCCCCGCCCACAGGTAGGCATCGAAGTCCCCGGAGCGCAACGTGATGCGGTAGAAGCGCCCCGCCTGCCCCGCGAACTCCCAGGCGTCGTAGCGCTTTTCATCCATCCCCGCCGAGTCGGCGGCCGTAAGCTCGCCCGCGGCGCTCCGGCCCACGGTGATGCGCTCCTGCGCCCCGGCGGGCACGGCCGCGAGCAGGAGGAGCGCGAGGACATGCGAAGTCCGGAGCATCGAGGCGTTCGGAATGGAGGGAGTGATGGATGGGGGGAGGGATGGAAACGGAACGGGCCGCGCGGAGGGTTGCGCGGCCCGTGGATCGGCCTCAGGGGCGTTCGAGGCTGAGCGTGTAGTCGCCGGTCTCGTCGGCGTCGTAGGTGCCGGCGCGGATCAGATACTCGCCGTCCGCGGGAAGGGTGAGGGTCACCTCGGCGTCTCCCTCGCCCGCGCTGTCGTCGTCCGAATCCAGCAACTCCCACTCGTCACCCGCCATCCGCCCCACGTGCAGAAAGGCGTCCACGTCTTCGGAGCGCATGGTGATGGTGAAGGTCTCTCCCTCGCGGCCGCGGAAGGTCCACGCGTCGCGGTACGAGCCGTCGGCTTCGCGCGAATCGCTCTCCGTCAGCCGCCCGTCCAGCGTTTCTCCGGGAGAGATCGGCATCGGCGGCACGCCGGATTCGCGGTCGGTGACCCGCTCCACCAGCAGGGTGTACGCGCCGGTGCCGCCCTGGTCCGCCGAGCTGGCGTGGATGTGGAACGCGCCGTCGCCGGGAAGCTCCATGGTGATGCGGCTGTCGGTGCCGCCGGCGCCGTTGTCGTCGCCGTCCATGCCCCTGCACTCGCCGCCCTCGTACTCGCCCACCTTGACGTAGGTGTCGAAGTCCTCCGACCGCAGTGTGACGGTGATGGTCTCGCCCTCGCGCCCCTGGTACGTCCAGGTGTCGGTGTAGGAGTTGTCCACCTTGCGGTCTCCGCGCGCCAGCGTCCCCGTCACCGGCTCACCCAGCCCGATCGGCGTCCCCGCCTCCGGGCCCTCCTCGTGCCCCCCCTGCCCGGCGTGCTCCTCCTGCGCCTCGACCACGCCCTCGTCCTCCAGCGTGAGTTCGTAGGCCCCCGTGCGGCCGCCGTCCAGCGAGTTCGCGCGGATCTCGAAGGTGCCGTCCGCGGGCCCGATGAACTCCACCCGCGCGTCCGTGCCCCCTGCCCCGTCGTCGTCGGACTCGCAGTCGTCGCACGGCGGCTGGGCGGCGGAGCCCACTGAGAGGTACGCGTCGAAGTCGCCGGAGCGCAGGGTTACGCGGTAGCGGTGCCGCGCCACGCCGGCAAAGCGCCAGACGTCGTAGTGCGAGCCGTCGTCCAGCGTGGGATCCGACGCGCTCAGGCGCCCGCTGACGCGCTCGCCGGGGCGGATGACGTCCTGGGCGGCGGCCGGCGCCGCGGCCAGCACCAGCAGGGGAAGGAGATGAAGTGCGCGGTACATGAACGGAGCCGCTCCGGGGGTGGATGGAGGGTGTGCGCGGTGGGGAGTGCCCGCGCGAGGGATCTGCGGCGCTGTGCTACCATGGAGGACGCCGCCGCGTTCCCGCGCGCGGGAGGAAAATAATGCATCAGGCGTGCGGAGTCAGCCCTCACGGACCCTCACCCGGCCGGACCCTCACCCGGCTCGTTCCTCGCCTGCCCTCTCCCACAAACTGCGTGGGAGAGGGGATAAACGTCGCACCGGACGCCGCGGCGCTCCGGACGCCGCGGAGTTCGCCCCCTCCGGGCCGGCACCACCGGCCCACCTCCCCCAAAAAACCCTGGGGGAGGTTGGGTGTACGGCTGAGCGCGAAGGTTCGGCGGCCTGGATCGCTGATGAGGGAGGGATAAACGCCAGGGCGCGCTGCATCAATCTCTTTGATGCACTCTGACTGAGCCACGCGCGCCGGCCGCGGCCCGCGCGAGCAGGTGAAGCCCCGCCGGGCGAGCTCCGCGAGCCCAGGGCGGGGCTTGTGGCCGTCCTAGCCCCGGGATTCATCCCGGGGTGGGGCGCGAGCGCGGGACGGGTCGAGTAGGCACGACGTCCACCGGCGACGCGAACCCTCCATCCCTCAAACGCACGCCGCGGCCCCGCCCGAGAGGCAGGACCGCGGCGCGTGCGGATGGAGCCGGATGGCGCGTCAGGCCACCATCAGCATCGGCTCTTCCAGGTACTGCTTGAGGGTCTGCAGGAACTGCGCGCCGGTCGCGCCGTCGATCACGCGGTGGTCGCAGCTCAGCGTCATCCGCATGCGCTGGCGGATGGCCATGTTCCCCTCGTCGTCCACCACCACCTTGGGCCCCACCGCGCCCACGGCCAGGATGGCGGCCTCGGGCGGGTTGATGATGGCGGTGAACTCCTCGATGCCGAACATCCCCAGGTTGCTGATGCTGAAGGTGCTTCCCGTGAACTCCTCGGGCTTCAGCTTCTTCTCCCGGGCGCGGCCGGCCAGCTCCTTGACCTCCACGGCGATCTCGCTGATGCCCTTGCGGTCGGCATCGCGCACCACCGGGGTGATGAGCCCTTCGTCGATCGCCACGGCCACGCCGATGTGCACCTGCTCGTACAGGTGGATGGCGTCGCCCGTCCACGCCGCGTTGACGAACGGATGCTTGCGCAGCGCCATGGACACGGCCTTGATGATCAGGTCGTTGGGGCTGGTCTTGATCCCCTGGTCCTTGAAGCGCTCGTTGATGCGCGCCCGGAACGCCATCGCCTCGCCCATGTCCACCTCCACCGTGAGGTAGAAGGTGGGGACGGGGCCGATGGACTGCGCCAGCCGCCGCGCGATGGCCTTGCGCATCTGCGACAGCGGGTGCTCGCGGTAGCGCGCGTCGGTGGACGGCGCCACGGGCGCGGCCGGCGGCGCGGAGGCAGCCGCGGCAGGCTGCTGTGCCTCCGGAGCGGCCTGCGGCTGCGCGCCGCCCTGCGCCACCGCCTGCTCGATGTCGCGCTTGACGATGCGTCCGCCGGGGCCGGTGCCCTGCACCCCGCCGATCTGCATCCCCGCCTCCTGCGCCAGCCTGCGCGCCAGCGGCGACGCCTTCACCCTCCCGTTGTCGGCCGGCGCCCCACCCTGCTGCGCCTGCGTGGCCGGCTGGACCTGGGCGGGCTGAGCCGCCGCCTCGGCAGGCTGGGCCGGGGCCTCGGCGGGTTGAGCCGGAGCCGGGGGCGCGGCC
>DASQBH010000208.1:0-2145 GCA_035635315.1 Longimicrobium sp. | reverse complement strand
GCTGTACTTGGAGAGCAGCACCTGGTACGCGGAGAGCAGCACCATGTACAGCGTGGCACCCTCGCTCCGTCCCAGCGCCTGCAGCCGCTCCAGCAGCTCCGGAGAAAGCTCCACCGGGACCGTCGCGCCCCGGTACGTCTGCACCGCCGGGCGCGGATGGTCCGTCGGCAGCTCCAGCAGCTCCGGCGCGCCCGACAGCCGCTCCCGCCAGTACGCCAGCTGCCGCTCCAGGGCCTCCCCCGCCAGCTGCTCGCGCTGCCACACCGCGTAGTCGGCGTACTGCACCGGCAGCTCGGAGAGCGGCGACTCACGCCCCTCGCGGTACGCCGCGTACAGCGCGCCCAGCTCGCGCTGCAGCACCCCCATGCTCCACCCGTCGCTGACGATGTGGTGCATCGAGAGCAGCAGCACGTGATCTTCGGCGCCCAGCCGCAGCAGCGCCGCACGGAAGAGCGGTCCCGCGGCGAGGTCGAACGGCCGTGCCGCCTCTTCCGTGACGCGGCGCCGCATCCCGGCCTCGCGATGCGCCTCGTCCAACCCTGACAGGTCCTCCACCGGCAGGGCGAACCCGCCGAAGGGCGCGATCACCTGCACCGGCGAGCCGTCCGCCTCGCCGAAGACCGTGCGCAGCGCCTCGTGACGCCGGACGATCTCGCCCAGCGCCCGCTCCAGCGCCACCGCGTCCAGCGCGCCGCGCATCCGCACGGCGGTGGGCAGGTTGTAGAAGGCGTTCCCCGGCTCCATGCGGTCCAGGAACCACAGCCGCTCCTGCGCGAAGGAGAGCGGCGCCGGCTCGTCTCCGCGCGCGGGGATGGTGGCAGCGGCCGCCGCAGGGGCCGCGGCGGGGACGACCCCGGACTGCTGCGCACGCCGCCGCTCCAGCACCCTGCGCTGCGCGGGCGCCAGCTTCGCCAGGCGATCGGCCAGCTCGGTCATGGCCGCCAGCAGCGCCTCGATCTCGTCGTCGCCCAGCTCCTCCACCCCGGCCGGCAGCGCGTCCAGTTGGTCGTTCGCGGCCGCGCCGTTCACCACCGCCGCCAGCGCGGCCAGCGCGTCGTCCGCGGCCGGGCCGCCCACCACCGCCGCCAGCGCGGCCACCGTGGGCGCCTCGAACACGGCGCGCACGCCGATCTCCGCGCCCAGCTCCGCGCGGATGCGGGCCACCAGCTGCGTCGCCATCAGCGAGTCGCCACCCTCCGCGAAGAAGTCGTCGTGCAGCCCCGGCGCCGCGCCGAACAGCGTCTCCCAGATGCGCCCGATGGCCCGCTCCGTGGCCGACCATCCCTCCCGCGGGTCGCCGGCCACCGCGTCCGCCTCGTCCGCCACGGCGGCCGTCGCCGGGGCCACGAAGCCGCGCCGCGGAGCGCGGTCGATCCAGAAGCGCTTGCGCTCGAAGGGGTAGGTGGGTAGCGGCACGCGGCGGCGCGCCTCGCCCCCGTGCACGGCGCGCCAGTCGACCCCGGTCCCCGCGGCCCAGGCGCGGCCCAGCGCGCCCAGCAGCACCTCGACGTCGTCCGCCTGGTCGTCCGCGTGGCGGATGGAGTGGATGGCGGCGGATCCCGGCACCTGCCGCCTTGCCAGCGACGACAGCGTGCGCCCGGGCCCACACTCGATGAACACCCGCTCGCGCCCCTCCGCGGCCAGCGTGGCCACGCAGTCGGCAAAGCGGACGGCCTGCCGCAGGTGGCTCGCCCAGTACGCCGGATCCGTCGCCTGCTCCGGCGTGATCCAGGTCCCCGTGAGGTTCGACACCCAGCGCAGCGCGGGCGCGCTGCGGACGGTCCCGGCCACGCGGGCCCTGAAGGCGTCCAGGATGGGGTCCATCATCGGCGAGTGGAACGCGTGCGACGTCTCCACCCGCTTCGCCTCGATCCCGCGGCCCGCCAGCTCCGCCTCCAGCCGCGCGATCTCGTCGCCCGGCCCGGAGACCACGCAGCGGTCCGGCGCGTTGATCGTCGCGACGGAGACCGATCCGCCCAGCATCGGCTCCACCTCGGCGGCCGGGAGGGGGATGGCGAGCATGGAACCGGCGGGGAGCGACTGCATCAGCCGCCCGCGCTCGGCGACGAGGGCCAGCGCATCCTCCAGCGAAAAGACGCCGGCCAGGCAGGCGGCCACGTACTCGCCCACGCTGTGGCCGATCAT
>DASQBH010000207.1:0-2163 GCA_035635315.1 Longimicrobium sp. | reverse complement strand
AGCTGGCGGACGGGTCGTGGAAGCTGCCGCGCGACCCCCGCATGGACAGCGCGCTCGTGCTGGACGGCGACGGCGTGCCGCGCGTGCTCGAGGCCCGCTACGTCCGCGGCGGCCAGCCCGTGGCCATGGGCTTCGCCGAGGACGGCAGCGAGGGGATCTTCGTCCACGCCAGCGGGCTGATGGGCGCGGAGGGCGACGTGGGCCCGGAGGGCGAGTTCAAGTTCATGTCCTCCGAGGTCAGCCGGGAGAAGCCGACGGACTACGGCGAGATGGCGCGCATCCTGGTGGACGAGCGCGAGCGCGGCGGGCACTTCATCTGGGTGGTGGGCCCCGCCGTGCTGCACTCGCGTGGCCGCGACACGCTGGCGTGGTTCATCCGCGAGGGGTACGTGGGCGCGCTCTTCGGCGGCAACGCGGTGGCGGTGCACGACATCGAGAGCGCCACCATGGGCACCACGCTGGGGATGAACAACCGGGGCATTCCCATGGAGGGCGGCCACGCCTTTCACATGCGCGCCATCAACCGCGTCCGTGCCGCGGGATCGATCGCCGCGGCGGTGGAGCAGGGGATCATCACCGAGGGGGT
The DNA here is from genome assembly GCA_035635315.1 of Longimicrobium sp. Classification (GTDB taxonomy): domain Bacteria; phylum Gemmatimonadota; class Gemmatimonadetes; order Longimicrobiales; family Longimicrobiaceae; genus Longimicrobium. Next base: position 1,577 of record DASQBH010000207.1, on the reverse strand, counting down.
GATGCACGCGGCGGTGACGTCGAAGGTGCCGTACGTCCTCGCCGGCTCCATCCGCGACGACGGCCCGCTGCCGGACACCATCACCGACGCCATCACCTGCCAGGAGGTGATGAAGGAGCACACCCGCCGCTGCACGGGCGTCATCATGATCGCCACGGCGCTGCACTCCATCGCCACCGGCAACATGCTCCCCAGCTACGTGTGGCGCGAAGAGACGGGCGAGGTGCGGCCGCTGACGACCATCTGCGTGGACTCGTCGGAGTTCGTGGTGAGCAAGCTCAAGGACCGCGGCACCCACCAGGCGTTCGGGGTGATCACCAACGCGCAGGACTTTCTGCACGTCCTTCGCTTCTACGTGGAGCAGGAGGCGACGGAGCGCGCCCGCGCCCCGCAGACGGCGGGGGCGGCCTGAGCCAGCCGCCGGAGGTCCAGCCGGGGCGGGTGAACCCCGCGCTGGCGGCGGCTCTGGCCGCGGCGGCGGAGCGCATTCCCCCGGAGCGGGTGGATGCCGTCTGGCTCTTTCCCGCCCGGCAGCTGGGGGCGCGGGAGAGCGGGCTGGCCGTGCTCTCCGTGTTCGCGGAAGGGGACGAGCGCCGGCGGACGCGGACGATCTACACACTCCACTATCTCGTCGAACCTCCCGCGCCGCGCGCGAAGCCGGTGCGCACGGACGAGCTGGAGGAGCAGGGGACGGTGCCGCTGGACCGCATCGACCGCATTATCGAGGGCGTGCTGCGCCGGCTGGACGTGCCCGAGACGCCGGACGTGCGCGAGACGGGCGGGGACGCAGATGCCTGGGCGGAGTTGCTGGCGGAGCTGGGAGGCGTGGTGCTTGACCCCGGCTATCGAGAATCATTATCGTTAGTGGCGGATTCACCTCCCGCGGATCCCGACGACCAGAGAATCTGAATGGCCGCCACCGAAGCCGTCGCCAGCTCCCCCTACCTGCACCTGTTCCGGCGCTACCTGCGCCAGCACGGGCTTCCGGTTACGCTGCAGCGCGAGGTCGTCGCCGACGTCGTGTTCAACTCCACGGAGCACCTGTCGGTGGAGGAGATCGAGGCCGAGCTCAAGAAGCGCGGCGAGCGCATCGGCAAGGCGACCATCTACCGCACCATGGAGATCCTGGTGCGCAGCGGGATGGTGGCGGACCACGACTTTGGCGACGGGTTCAAGCGGTACGAGCACCTGTTCGGGCAGCAGCGCGGGCACCAGCACCTGGTGTGCACCAACTGCCGCAACGTGGTGGAGTTCCGCCGGCCCGAGATCCAGCGCATCCAGGACGAGGTGGCGCGCGCCCACGGCTTCCTTCCCGCGCGGCACAAGCTGGAGGTGTACGGCCTGTGCCCCGACTGCCGCGCCGCCGGCGTGGAGCTGAAGTACGAGGGCGTGGCCTGCCCGGCGCTGACGTTCTAGGACGGTACGAGGTACGAAGGTACGTGAACCGCCCCGCGAGATGATCTCGCGGGGCGGTTTTGCGTTTGCGGGATGGATCCGCGTTGATCCGTGCGCATGGCGGGTGATTCGCACCGTCCACCCCGGGTTGAAACCCGGGGCTAGAAGGGCCATAAGCCCCG
>DASQBH010000206.1:0-2352 GCA_035635315.1 Longimicrobium sp. | reverse complement strand
GGGGCCCATCCGCTCGCCCAGCGTATCGAGCAGCACCCCCAGCACCGGCGCGTACGCCTTGGGAAGCAGCGTGTCGGCGGCGGGGGTGAGCGCGTAGACCATCGCGGGCTTGCCCACGCCCCGCACCGGGCCGCGGCGCTGTTCCACCAGCCCGTCTCGCTCCATGGCGGACAGGTGCGAGCGGACGGCGTTGTCGGTGAGCCCCAGCGCGGCGGCAAGGTCGCCCACCTTGGCGGGGGATCGGCGCAGCAGGCCGATGATCTGCCCCCGCGTGCTGGTCAGCAACCGCTCGATCCACTGGCTTCCCTGCATCGGCGCTCCCATTCCGAGGTCTACCCCAATCTAGGGTGGAGACGGAGTTTTGTCTATTACGCAATAAAGTATTTGACATATTGGTGTAAAGCACCTACTGTTGATCCGGTGACCCGCTGGACCCACTGAACCCTGGAGGAACCGATGAACCGAATCGTTGCCGTCGCCGCCGCCCTTGCCCTCGCCGCCGCGTGCGGAGATTCCGAGGCGGACGAGCAGGCATCCACCGCCGACGCGTCCAGCACCACGGCCGCCGCCGCACCCGCACCTGCGGCACCCGCCGCCGCGCCCGCCGTCACCGATGCGCAGATCGCGGCAATCGTCGTCGCCGCCAACCAGGTGGACATCGACGCCGGCGAGCTGGCGAAGGAGAAGGGGTCCGATCCGCGGGTGAAGGAGTTCGCGCAGCGGATGATCACGGACCACGGCGGCGTGAACCAGGCCGCCGGCGACCTGGTCGGCAAGCTGGGCGTAACGCCGGAGCCCAACGCCACCAGCCAGAAGCTGACCTCGGACGGCGAGGCGAACCGCACGGCGCTGCAGGGCCAGAGCGGCGCGGGGTTCGACCGGGCGTACATCGCCAACGAGGTGACGTACCACCAGGCCGTGCTGGATGCCATCGACCAGACGCTCATCCCCAGCGCACAGAACGCGGAGCTCAAGGCGCTGCTGGAGCAGACGCGGCCGGCGGTTGCGGCGCACCTGGACCACGCGCGGCAGCTGCAGACCTCGCTGGGCGGCGCGTGAGCCGCGCGGCCGCGTGCGCCGTGCTCGCCCTTGCCGCGGGGTGCAGCGGGGGCGGGGCGGGGCCCACCACGCACCCGGTGGAGATCCGCGCATTTCGCTTCGCTCCCGACACCGTGGTCGCGGCGCCGGGGGACACGGTGGTGTGGACCAACCACGACGTGGTCCCCCACACCGCCACCGCCGCGGACGGGTGGGATACGGGGGAGATCCGCACGGCGGCGAGCGGCCGGATGGTCGCGGCGGAGGCGGGGACGTACGCCTACGTCTGCGCCTACCACCCCGGCATGCGCGCGACGCTGATCGTCCGCTGAGCATCTAGCCCTGTGCCGTCCGCCCGCGGGAGCGAATGAATTCGCCGCTGCAACCGCGCAAAGTCCGCCTGCGCGGACTCGGCGGCCCGGCGGTGTGCGGCGTTCCAGGTACCCGTGCGTCCGCAACCGGGAAAGGCGGCCTGCACTTCACGTATCGTAGCGCCCGGTACTGGCGGCTACAGTCCGCGCAGGCGGACTTCGCGTTTTTCCAGCGGCGAATTCATTCGCTCCTGGTGCGGACTCGGCGGCCCGTCCGTGTGCGGCGTCCCGAACGCCTGCGCGTCCGCAGCAGGAAATCATTCGTATCGATCCGTGGGCAGCATGATCGAGTACCCAGAACCCGAAGACGGGGAGAAGGCTGATGGCGGGACATGACGAGGAACTGAGCGGGCCAGACCTGCAGGCGGGCGTACCCGAGGCGGAACTCGGCGAGGGCGAGATGCTGCTGGGGCACGCCGGCGGCGAGGCGGTGCTGCTGGCGCGGACGGCGGACGGGATCTTCGCGGTCGGCGCCGCCTGCACGCACTACGGCGTGTCGCTGGCGCAGGGGCTGCTGACCGGCGGCTCCGTGCGCTGCGCGGCCCACCACGCGGAGTTCGACCTGCGCACGGGCCAGGCGGTGCGCGCCCCCGCGCTGCGGTCGCTGCCGTGCTGGGAGGTGGAGGCGCGGGACGGCAGCATCTTCGTCACCCGCAAGCGCGCGGAGGCGGACGCGGCCACCCCCTCGTCCCGCCGCGCACGCACGGGCGACCCCGAGTCCATCGTGATCGTCGGGGCCGGGGCGGCGGGATCGGCGGCGGCGGAGCGGCTGCGGCGCGAGGGGTACGCGGGGCGGCTGACGCTGATCGGGGCCGATCCCTCGCCGCCGTACGACCGGCCGAACGTGTCCAAGGACTACCTGGCCGGCAGCGCGCCCGAGGAGTGGATGCCGCTGTGGCCGGAAAGCTTCTGGGCGGACGCGGGGAGCGCGCTGGAGACGGGG
>DASQBH010000205.1:0-4689 GCA_035635315.1 Longimicrobium sp. | reverse complement strand
CGACGGAAGGCCCCGCCAACCGCGTGGGGCCCTCACCCGGCTCGTTCCTCGCCTGCCCTCTCCCGCAAACTGCGCGGGAGAGGGGATACACCCCGCGAACGCAGACGGGGCCGGTCCGTGCCGCCGTCGGAGCTTCGACAGGCATCCCACTGCGTCCGCGAGGCGCCCCCTCTCCCGGCCTCTCCCCCAAAAACCCCTGGGGGAGAGGTGACGCGCTTCGACCAGCCTCGAGCAGAGTCGAGGCACTCCGGGGCGTCGGCTCGCGTTCTCCCTCCCCCACGCAGTTTGTGGGGGAGGGTCGGGGAGGGGGGCCCCGGCCTCTCGCGCCACCCGCTCCGGAACGCACCAATGCCTGCCCTACCCAACCTCCCCCAGGGGTTTTGGGGGAGGTGCGAGCCTGAGCGAGCGGAGGGGGCGGACGCCGCCCCCAGCCCAACCGCCGCGAAGCCCGTGCCGTGTATCCCCTCTCCCGCGCAGTTTGCGGGAGAGGGCAGGCGAGGAACGAGCCGGGTGAGGGCCCCGGGTGAGGGCCCCAGGTGAGGGCCTACTCCTCCGGCGGCGTGTATCCGCCGCCGCCTCCTCCGCCCTTGCCGCGCCGCGGGAAGCGCTCCTCGCGCTGCACCGTGACCAGCGGACGCTCGTCGCGGTGCAGGCTCACGCGCTCCGCGCCCAGCGTGTCGCGCAGGGCCATCAGCAGCTCGTCGCGCGGCGCCACCTTCACCGTCTTCGACTTCAGCTTCGTCGTCTCCGTCCCGCCGTTGCGCCAGACGACGACCAGGTGCCCGGGCCCCTCGTGCTCCGCCAGGATCCCCTTCGCCGCTTCGAGGGCGTCCGGCGCCGGTCCGTCGGAGCCGATCTCGATCATCACGCCCACGTCGCCGCCATTCCGAATCTCGCTCAGCGAGACCGCGCTGTCCAGAAACGGGGGCGGCTCTTCCTCGTCGCGCTCGCGGTTGCTCACCGCGCCGCGGATCAGCACGGGGGCGTCCTGCTTCAGCACTTCCTTGTATTTAGCCCACGAGTCGCCGAACGCAAGCACCGTGGCCGTTCCATGGAAGTCTTCCACCGTGATGCGCCCCCACTCGGAGCCGTCCTTCTTGCTGATCTGCCGCGCCGACTCGGTCACCACGCACGCCAGCTCCACCTTGGCGTCCTTCTGGTGCTTGAGCAGCGAGGTGTTGGTCTTTGCCTCGTACAGGGCCACGTCCTCGCGGTAGCGGTTGAGCGGGTGGCCGCTGATGAAAAAGCCCAGGATCTCCTTTTCCCGCGCCAGCCGCTCCGTCTCCGTCCACTTCTCCACCTTGGGGAGCGGCGGGGCCTGCACCAGGGTGGCCGTCTCGGTGTCGCCGCCGCCCAGCAGCATGTCGAAGAAGGAGTCCTGCGCGCTTTCGCGCTCCTTCTGGATCATCTGCGCGTTGGCGAACGCGGCGTCCAGCCCGGCCAGCAGCTGGTTGCGCCCTACGCCCGGCTCCTCGAAGCCATCCAGCGCGCCCGCGCAGATCAGCGCCTCCAGCACCCGCTTGTTGCACAGGCGCAGGTCGATGCGCACCAGCAGGTCGAACATGCTGGTGAATGGACCCTCCGCCTCGCGCGCGGCGATGATGGAGCGCACCGCGCCCTCGCCCACGCCGCGGATGGCGCCCAGCCCGAAGCGGATGCGGCCCACGCCCTCGCCCACGACGGTGAACTTCCAGTTGGACTCGTTCACGTGCGGGGCCAGCACCTCGATCCCCTCGCGCCCCACGCGGGGGATGAAGCGCCCCATCTCGCGGCACTGCGCGATGTACGCCACCACGTCGTCGATCTTGTCCACGACGGACGACATCAGCGCCGCCATGAACTCGGCGGGATAGTAGACCTTGAGCCACGCCGTCTGGTAGGCCACCAGCGAGTACGCGGCGCTGTGCGACTTGTTGAAGCCGTAGCGGCCGAACGCCTCGATCTGCTCCGCCAGGTCCTTGATCTGCTGGCGCGGGTAGCCCTTCTCCACCGCCTTTTCGATGAACTTGCCCAGCTCCTTGGCGATCAGGTCCGCGTCCTTCTTGCCCACCGCCTTGCGCAGCACGTCGGCTTCGGCCAGGGACAGGCCGCCCAGGATCTGGACGATTCGCATCACCTGCTCCTGGTACACGATCACGCCCTGCGTGGGCTCCAGCACCTGCTCCAGCTCGGGAAAGGGGTAGCGCACCTCTTCCTGCCCCAGCTTGCGGCGGATGAACACCATGTCCATCCCCATGTCCAGCGGGCCGGGGCGCAGCAGGGCGTTGGCGGCGATGAGGTCGTCGAAGCGGTCCGCCTTCATCTGCCGGATCTTTTCCGTCGCCAGCTGCGATTCGAACTGGAACACGCCCGCCGTGCCGCCGCGGGCCATCATCGCGTAGGGCTCCGGATCGTCCAGCGGGATGTCCTCCGCCCGCGCGTAGACCTCGCCCGTGACGGGGTGCTTGAGGGCCCCGTAGCGCCGGCGGATGTCGGCCACGGTGTCGTAGATCACCGTGAGCGTCTTGAGCCCCAGAAAGTCCATCTTGAGCATGCCGGCCTTTTCCAGGCAGGTCATGTCGTACTGCGTGACGATGATGCTCTCGCCGCTGCCGCCCGCGCCCTTGGTGCTCTGGGTGCAGATGGGCACGTACTCGTCCAGCGGCCCCGGCGCGATCACCACGCCGGCCGCGTGCACGGACGAGTGGCGCGACAGCCCTTCCAGGGTGGACGAGTAGTCCAGCAGCTGGCGGTAGCGCTCGTCCTTCTCGTCCAGCTCCTTGATCTCCGGGATCTTCTCGCGGGCCTCGGCCACGCTCATCGAGAAGGCGGGGGAGTTGGGGATCAGCTTCGCCAGCCGATCGGTTTCCGCGGGGAGAAAGCCGAGGGTGCGGCCCACGTCCTTGACCACGGCGCGGCTCTTCATCGTCCCGAAGGTGATGATCTGCCCCACGGCGTCGCGGCCGTACTTGTCGCGCACGTACTCGATGACCTCGCCCCGCCGCTCGAAGCAGAAGTCCACGTCCACGTCGGGCATGGACACGCGCTCGGGGTTCAGAAAGCGCTCGAACAGCAGGTCGAACTTGATGGGGCAGCAGTCCGTGATCCCCATGCAGTAGGCGACGATCGATCCCGCCGCCGAGCCGCGCCCCGGCCCCACGGGGATGTCGTGGTCGCGCGCCCAGCGGATGAAGTCGGCCGTGATCAGGAAGTAGCCGCTGTACTTGAGCGAGGTGATGACGCCCAGCTCGTACTCCACCCGCTCCACGATCCCGGCCGGCAGCGCGGCGCGGATCTCGTCCTCGGCCTTGCCCTGCACGTCCGTAGGCTTGCCGGACGCGCCCCCCGCGCCGCCGCCGTAGTGCTTGAGCGCGCCGCTCCACACCCACGCGCGCAGCATCTCGTCTTCGGTGACGAAGCCCTCTTCCTGCGTGGGAAAGGCGGGGACGTGGTAGCCCTTGGGGTAGCTCCAGTTGCACTCGTCGGCGATGCGCAGCGTGTTTTCCAGCACGTCCGCGCGGCCGGGAAAGCGCTCCGCCATCTCCTGGTGGTTCTTGAAGTACAGCTGGCCGTCGTACTTCATCCGGTTGGGGTCGCTGAAGTCCTTCCCCAGCCCGATGCAAAGCAGCACGTCGTGCGCCTGGTGGTCCTCCGCCTTGAGGAAGTGCGCGTCGTTGCTGGCGATGACGGGCACGCTCATCTCCTCCGCCAGGCGGAAGATGCGGCGGTTCAGCTCCTCCTGCCCCGGGCTGTCGTGCCCCTGCACCTCCAGGTAGTACCGGTCGCGGAAGGTCTCCTGGTGCCACGCCACCGCCTCGCGCGCCTGCTCCCAGCGGTCCTCCATCAGGTGCTGCGCGATCTCGCCCGCCAGGCAGGCGCTGGTCACGATCAGCCCCTCGCCGTGCCGCTCCAGCACCTCGCGGTCGATGCGCGGCTTGCCGTAGAACCCCTCCGTGTAGCCGATCGACGTGAGCTTGCTGAGGTTCTTGTAGCCCTGATGGTCGCGGGCCAGCAGGACGAGGTGGTAGTAGCCCTTCTCGCCCTTCACCTTGCTGCGGTCGTGGCGGCTGGTGGGCGCCACGTACGCCTCCATGCCGACGATGGGCTTGATGCCGGCTTTCTTGGCCGCTTCCTGGAACACCCACGCGCCGAACATGCAGCCGTGGTCGGTCAGGGCGAGCGCGGGCTGCTCGAAGTCCTTGGCGCGCTTGATCAGGTCGCCGATCCGGTTGGCGCCGTCCAGCAGCGAGTACTCGGAATGGCAGTGCAGGTGAACGAACGACATCGGCCCTGGGAGCTCCCGAAAGGATTGCGAAGCGGATCTGGATCTGCTTGATACCCAACGATTTGCGTCCGGATCGCACCCCGGGCGCAGTGGTGGGAAGGCTGGCCCGGAATATGGGGCCGCCGGGCCCGGAGCGGAAGGTGAACGGAGGTTCTTCACGCGCGGCGCGGCGATTCCCCAGCCGCCGCCTGGGCGGATTCGCGGCACCCCGTCCTCACGCGCGCGCGGGACGCGATGGACGAGATGGTTGTTTCACGGGGGATGCGGCCCTAATCTCTTGCAGTTGTCACTCTGCCCCAGTGATCTGCTCCCTTCGAAAGCCTTGCCGGATGCACACGACCCGGACCGACCCGCGCCCGCTCGCCGGGCGTGGCCGCCCCATCGCGGCTCTGCTCGCCGCCTTTGCGCTGCTGGCCCTGGCCGCG
>DASQBH010000204.1:0-3191 GCA_035635315.1 Longimicrobium sp. | reverse complement strand
ACGCCGACGGCACCATGTACGCCGGGAGAGCCGCGCCCAGGTGCGCCCGCAGCGCTTCCGCTCCGGCCGTCTCCTCGCCCACCACGTATGCCACCAGCCGCCGGTCCCCCGGCGCGTCCTCCCGCGCCAGGACGACGGCCTCGCGCACGCCGGGATGCTCCGCCAGCCGCGCCTCGATCTCGCCCGGCTCGATGCGGAAGCCGCGCACCTTGACCTGGTGGTCGCGCCGCCCCAGGAACTCCAGCTCCCCCGCGGCCAGCCAGCGGGCGCGGTCGCCGGTGCGGTACATCCGCGCGCCGGGCGTGGCGGAGAACGGGTCGGGGACGAACGCCGCCGCCGTCGCCGCCGACCGGCCCAGGTAGCCGCGCGCCAGCACCCCGCCGATGCACAGCTCGCCGGGAACGCCCAGCGGCGCCGGCTTGCCCCGCTCGTCCAGCACGTACGCCGCGCGCCCGGGGAGGGGCCGCCCCACGGGGACGTGCACCGCCCCCTCCGGGAGCGTGGCCGGAACGTCGTACGCCGTGCAGGTGACCACCGTCTCGGTGGGCCCGTAGGCGTTGAGCACCCGGACGCCGGACGCGGGTCCGGACGCCCACTCGCGCGCCGCCGCCGGGCTCATCGCCTCGCCGCCGGCGATCACCAGGCGCACGGTGCGGGCGAGGATCTCCAGCGCGTCGGGGTCCGCCACGAGCTGGTGCCAGTACGCCGTCGGGGGGTTGACGACGCTCATCCCCTGCTCCACCGCCTGCCGCGCCAGCTCCAGCGGAGTGGGAATCTCCTTTCCGCGCATGACGACGCAGGCGCCGGCCGCGAGCGGCGCCAGCACCTGCTCCAGCGAGACGTCGAAGCCCACCGCGGCGAACTGCATCACCCGGTCGGCCGGGGTTAGCCCGTACACCGCCGCGGCCGCGCGGCAGTGCGCGGCGGCCTCCGCGTGGGCCACGCCCACGCCCTTGGGCGTGCCGGTGGAGCCGGAGGTGTAGATGACGTACGCCAGCGCGGCGGCCGGGACGTCGAGTCCGAGGTCGCCGCCGTCCTCCCCCTCCGCCTCCGCGGGGGAGACGACCGTCCCGGCGAAGCCCTCCAGCCCCCGCTCGCGCGTCACCAGCACGGCGGCGCCCGCGTTGGCCGCCAGCGCGGCGCGGCGGGCGGCGGGGAGCGCCGGGTCCAGCGGGAGGTACGCCCCGCCGGCCTTGAGCACCGCCAGCAGCGCCACCACCAGCTCGGCGGAGCGCTCCAGCATCACCCCCACGCGCCCCTCCGGGCCCACGCCGGCCGCGCGGAGCCGCCGCGCCAGCCGGTTGGCGGCCGAGTTCAGCTCCGCGTAGGTGAGGCGCTCACCCTGGTGCACCAGCGCCGCCGCGTGGGGCGTGCGTGCCGCCTGTGCCTGGAACAGGTGGTGGATGCACTGCCCGGCCGGAGGCGCCGCATCGCTCGCGCTCCACTCCTCCACAAGGCGCGCGCGCTCCGCGGCGGGGAGCAGGGGGATGCCGTCCATACGCGCGGCATCGTCCTGCGCCATGCCCGCGAGCACGCGCCGCAGGTATTCGACGAAGCGCTCGACGGTGGCACGCTCGAAGAGCGCCGTGGCGTACTCCAGCGAGCCGACGATGCGCCCGCCATCCTCCCAGAGCGTCAGCGTCAGGTCGAACTTGGCCGTATCGCTCTCCGCCGCGGCCGCGCCGGCGACCGCCAGCCCCGGCAGCTCCAGTGTGCCGTCCGACGCGTTCTGCCAGGCGAACATCACCTGGAACAGCGGGCTGTGCGCCAGGCTGCGCGCCGGCTGCACCAGCTCCACCACCTGCTCGAACGGGATGTCCTGGTTCTGCTGCGCCTCCAGCGCAAGCGCCTTCACGCGCCCCAGCGCCTCCGCCACCGTGGGCGCGCCGGAAAGGTTCACGCGCAGCGGGAGCGTGTTGACGAAGAAGCCGATCAGCTCCTCCACCTCGGCGTGGCCGCGGTTGGCGCTCGGTGTACCGACGACGACGTCGTCCTGGCCCGACAGCCGGGCGAGCACGGCCGCCCATCCGGCGAGCAGCGTCATGTGAAGGGTGGCGCCGTGACGCTGCCCCAGCGTCCTGAGCGCCGCGGCCAGCGCCTCGTCCAGCTCCACCTTTACCGACGCGCCGGTGAAATCCTGCTTCGCCGGGCGGGGGTGGTCGGTGGGCAGCTCCAGCAGCTCCGGCGCGCCGGCCAGCGTCTCGCGCCAGTAGTCCGCCTGCCGCTGCAGGACCTCGCCCTCCACCCAGCGGCGGTGCCACACGGCGTAGTCGGCGTACTGCACCGGCAGCGGGGGGAGCGGATCGGCCTCGCCGCGGACGAAGGCGGCGTACAGCGCGGCCAGCTCGCGGAAGAGCACGCCCATCGACCAGCCGTCGGAGACGATGTGGTGCATCGTCAGCAGCAGCACGTGGTCGTCCGCCGCCATCCGCACCAGCCGTCCGCGGATCAGCGGGCCGTGCGCCAGGCCGAACGGCGCGCTCGCCTCGTCCGCCATCAGGCGGCGCAACTCGTCCGCCGCGTCCGCCGAGGCACGGAGGTCGTGCTCCACCAGCCGGAACCCGCTCTCCTCGACCGGGGCGATGCGCTGGACCGGCTCGCCGTCCACCGTCGGGAAAGTGGTGCGCAGCACCTCGTGCCGCGCGACGATGCGGTCCAGCGACCGCACCAGCGCGCCGCGGTCCAGCTCGCCCCGCAGCCGCAGGTTCATCGGTACGTGGTACGCCGCCCCCGTCCCGCCCAGCTGTTCCAGGAACCACAGCCGCTGCTGCGCGAAAGAGAGCGGAACGTTGCCGGTGCGATCCACGCGCTCGATCGCGGCCGCTTCCGCCCGCGCGGCCGTCTCCAGCCCGCGCGCGAAGTCCGCCAGCACGGGCCGCTCGAACAGGTCGCCAGGCAGGGTCTCCACGCCCAGCGCCTGACGAACGCGCGAAGCCACGCGCACGGCCATCAGCGAGTGCCCGCCCAGCGCGAAGAAGTGGTCGCCCCGGCCCACGCGCTCGGCGCCCAGCAGCTCCGCCCAGATCGCCGCGACGGCCTGCTCCACCTGGCCGGACGGCGCCTCGTACCCGCGCGTGGCGAACGCGTCGCCATCCGGGGCAGGCAGCGCCTTGCGGTCCAGCTTGCCGTTCGGGGTAAGCGGCAGCGTCTCCAGGCGCACGTAGGCCGCGGGAACCATGTACTCCGGCAGC
>DASQBH010000203.1:0-2002 GCA_035635315.1 Longimicrobium sp. | reverse complement strand
GGGGGAGGGAGGATGCACCCGGATCGCGCGCGTTTGAAGCAGTTGAAGCCCGGTTCGGCGAGCGTGAGCGAGCCGAGACCGGGCTTATGGCCGTTCTAGCCGCGGGCTTCAACCCGTGGTGGGGATTACGCGGTGCCTCGGGTCGCGATGGATCCGACCCCGGCGTCAGAGCCAGAAGCGGATGTAGTGCGGCGGGGCGGGGTTGGCGCGGATGGCCTCGCGGATGCGCTCGTCGGACTGCGGGCGCGGCGACAGGCCCACGGTGATCACGTTCTCCCCGCGCGGCAGGCCGGCCACGGGGATGTAGGCAATCACGCCGCGCAGTCCGCTTCCCGGCTGCGTGTAGAAGCGAAAGTCCGGGCGCACGGCCTTGCCGTTTAGCGTCACCGGCTGCAACCGCATCCAGCAGTCCAGCACCGCCTTGACCTGCGCGGCCTGCGGCGGGTCGGCCACGGCCATGCGCACGCCGGCGTGCGAAAGCTGCTTCACCTGGGGGCACTGCTCGGCGAACGCGGCGCCGTGCCGAACGGGGAGGTAGGGGATGAACAGCTTTACGTACGGGTCGCGCACCACGTCCGCCTGGATGGAGGGCGTGCGGTCGTACACGCCTCCGGGCTCGCGCAGGTTCTCGTAGTAGTCCGGACGCACGCCGAACTCGCCCGGTGTGTCGGGGAGGTACAGGTGCTCGCTGGTGAGCACCACGCCGCGGCTCACGAACACGTCCTTCATCATGAAGAAGCCGAACAGCACCGCCATCAGCGCGTACATCATGGGGTAGCGCGCGCCCTTCTTCGCATTGCTGAACAGCGTCATGAACACGGTGCCGTACGCCGGCATGGCGTTCACGTAGTACGCCGCCAGCGACAGCCGCCGGATCACCTTTTCGCCCCTGTCGCCGGGCTTGAGCCGCGGGCCGATGGCGCGGTCCAGCCCCCACGCGGCCAGCGGGACCAGCATGGCGACGGCAAAGATGCTGACGCACACCACCCCGAAGTGCTCGCCGCCCAGCAGCAGCCGCGAAATGCCGAACGCCAGCAGCGTGACCATGCCCAGCATGACCACGGAGTAGGCGAACAGCATCACCAGCGTGAACGCCAGCGGAAACAGGATGCTGCAAAAGCGGTCCGCCGCGTCGATGCGGGGCTGCAGGCGCCCCAGCTTCTTGCGGAAGACGTCCGTCATCACCGGCCCGTAGGTGGTGTCTTCCCAGCGCACCCCGTGCGGAAACACGGTCTCCAGGCCGATGAGGCCCACCCAGTACGCACGCGTGCCCAGGTGCACGACGAAACACGAGATGAGCGTGTACAGGATGAGCTTTACGTACGTGTACAGCATGAACGCGCCAAAGTGGGCGCGCTCCGCCAGGTGCGGCTGCACCCGCGCGAACACCCCGTCCACCACGCCGGGCATCTGCAGCAGGCTGAACACCACGGCGCCCGAGATGAGCAGCTCCAGCTCCCACGGGCGCACCGCGGGCTCGTGCTTGGAGGTCTCGGGATAGGTGATGATGGGCGCGGGCGGCGCGGGGATGCGCTCCGGCGCGGCGGCGTCGGCTTGCGTGAGGTCCATCGGAGGACTGCCGGGGATGCGGATGAGGACGACGGGGCGCGTGGATAAAGCGGGATTTCGCGCGTAAAGTCAAGCCCCCGCACGCGTTGTGTCGTCGCGGCGGGGGGGTGGGAGGCAGGCTCTGTCGGAGCGAATGAATTCGCGGCAACAACGTCACACTGTCCGCCTTCGCGGACACGGCGGCCCGGGTGCGTGCGGCGGCCCACGCACCTGCGCGTCCGCAACCGGGGGCGCTCGTCGCGGCACCGTGGGTCCCACCGTCGTTGCCGTTCTCCCTCCCCCACGCAGTTTGTGGGGGAGGGTCGGGGAGGGGGGCGCTCACCACCTCGCGCCGAACCCTCCGCATCACGCGTGGGTGCGCTGGATCTGCAGATCGCGGGACCAGAATACCTCCCTCCCCCACGCAGTTTGCTACCCATTACCCACAAATGTG
>DASQBH010000202.1:0-2561 GCA_035635315.1 Longimicrobium sp. | reverse complement strand
GGTGAGCCGCGGAAAATCCATCATCGTCATCTCCAAAAGATCTCACGCAGAGGTCAAGGCAGGACCCGACACGGATGCGGAAAACACCTCCGTAGAGCGCTCACACCGATCTCATTGGGCCGTGGCGCGGACCATGCAGCCCCGTTCGTTCGGCGGTCCTGCCCGACGGTCGAACCGGACCGCCGTCACCCACACTCGGGAGCAACGATGACCCGCAAGCTCAGACTGATCCCGGAGTCACTGTCCATCGAATCGTTCGAGTCGGGGAGCGCCGCCGACGCGCACGGGACGGTGCAGGCGCACGACGCAAAGGTGCCCTGCGTGATCTCGGTGGGCCCACGATACTCGTGCCCGGACTCATGGGATTGCGAGGCGCAACAGCCCCTGCCGGCCAGGAACTGACCGGCCTCGTCGCCGCAACGATGACACAGAGCAACAGAGGATGAATTTCCTCTGTTGCTCTGTTTCTCTGTGTGAGAATGTCGTTTTCCTGTCCCGCGCGAAAGACTCAGCCGGTCTCTGCCCAGAACTGGCCCAGCAGGTTGGCGGCCACGCGCAGGCGGTAGGCGGCGGTGGAGCGCACGTCGTCGATGGGGCGGATCTCCTGCTGCAGAACCCGTTGCGCCTCTTCGATGGACGAGCCCATCGCCAGCGCGTTCTCCGTCTGCGGCAGGCGGACGACCGTCGCGGCAACGCTGCCCAGCGAGATGCACGGACGCGGGGCCCGGACGCCCGCGATCACCACCTTGCTGATGGCCTGCGCGGCGCGGGTGCCCACCTTTCGGAACCACTGCGCGCCCTCCACCGGCGGCACCTCCACCGCCACGATCAGCTCGTCGGGGCGGATGACGGTGGCGCGGTAGCCGGTGTACAACTCGTTGAACGGCACCCGCCGCTCGCCTTCCAGACTGCGGAGCACGACGACCGCGTCCGCCGCCGCCAGCACCGGGAGCGAGTCGCCCGCCGGCGATCCGTTGGCGATGTTGCCGCCGATCGTTCCCCGGTTCTGGATCTGCACGCCGCCCACCTCGCGCGACGCGGCGACGAGCATGGGCAGGTGCTCCCACACCACGGGCGAGCGGCCCAGCTCCGTGTACGTGGCCAGCGCGCCCAGCCGCAGCGTTCCATCCGGCAGGCGCTCGATGCCGCGCAGCTCGTCCAGCCCCCAGAGGTTGAGAAAGCGCCGCGCCGGCTGCGTGCCGAACTGCAGGGCCACGAACACGTCCGTGCACCCCGCCAGCGGCATCAGCGGCGCCTGCTGCTGCAGCATCCCCAGCGCGTCGTCCAGGGAGCGCGGCTCCAGCAGGTCCATGCTCGATACGGCGGCCTTCACGACGCCCCCTTCTCCACGGACCCACCCTGCACCGCGCGGTAGATGGCCTCGTAGCCGGTGCAGCGGCACAGGTTGCCGGCCAGCCCGCGGCGGATGTCCTCGAACGAGGGGTCGGGCCCCAGCGCCACGGCGGCCATGATCATCCCGGGGGTGCAGATGCCGCACTGCGCGCCGCCCAGCTCCGCGAACGCCTTCTGCAGCGGATGCGCGCCGTTCAGCCCCTCGATGGTCACCACCTCCGCGTCGCGCACCTGGGCGAAGGGGACCAGGCAGCTGACGACGGGCATCCCGTCCACCAGCACCGTGCAGGCGCCGCATTCGCCCTCGCCGCACCCTTCCTTGCTGCCCGTGAGCGCGCACTCCTCGCGCAGCACGTCCAGCAGCCGCTTCATCGGCGGCGCCTCGACCTCCGCCGGGCGCCCGTTCAGCGTGAAGCGCATGCCACCTCCATCACCGCCTCGGGGATCGCCGGGATGTCGCGCATGTCCAGCCCCAGGTGCCGGATGGCGTTGATGACGGCCGGCGCCGGGCCGTCGATGGGCATCTCGCCCACCCCCTTGGCGCCGAATGGGCCGTAGCTGCTGGGGTTCTCCAGGATCACCACGTCCAGCCGCGGCGTGTCCAGCGTCGTCGGAATCGTATAGTTCGTCAGCTGCCCGTTGGCCATGGCGCCGTCGCGCATCACCACGTGCTCGTTGAGCGCCCATCCCACCCCCTGCGCCGTGCCGCCCTCGATCTGCCCCTCCACCAGCAGCGGGTGGATGGCCTTGCCGATCTCGTGCACCACGGTCACGCGCAGTGGACGCACCTCGTACGTCACCGGGTCCAGCTCCACCTCGGCCACGTCGCACCCCCAGCCGTAGGTGGCGTAGGCGTCGCCGGTGTACTCGGTGTCGTTCCAGCTGATGTCGTGCGGCTTCTCGTACTGGCGGGTGACGAGGAGGGGGCCGTGCAGCCGCGCGTACTCCTGCGGCGTCATCGTCCCGATCTTCTCGCGCATCTCCTGCGCGCACTTCTGCAGGATGCCGCCCACCACCATGCAGGTGCGCGAGGCGACGGTGGGGCCGCTGTCGGGCACCTCGGCCGTGTCGGGCTGCACGGGCTCTACCTCCTCGTACGGCACGCCCAGCGCGTCCGCGGCGATCTGCGCCAGCATGGTCCGCGTTCCCTGGCCGATCTCGGCGCTGGCGACCAGCACCTTTACGCCGTCTTCCCGCGCCTCGAGCGA
>DASQBH010000201.1:0-2771 GCA_035635315.1 Longimicrobium sp. | reverse complement strand
CCTTCCGCCACGGCTGAGGGGGGCGGGCGGGGTAGGGCTGGGAACGGTGAAGCTGCGGATAAGGGGAGCGGGATGGTGGGCCGCCCCCCTCCCCGGCCCTCCCCCACAAACTGCGTGGGGGAGGGAGAACGGCGAGAAAGCGCGTCGCAGCGGGATCGGATTCTCCCCTCTCCGTGAGGAACGAACGGGGAGGGGCCGGGGGAGGGGCACCCCGCGGACGCAGTTCGATGCCTGTCGACGCTTCCGGGAAGTTCTCCCCCTCTCCCGGCGCAGTTTGCCGGGGGAGGGGGATGGGGGGTGGGGGACCGCGGCCGCGGAGGCCCCCCTCCCGCCCGGCGAATTTGTCAGCCGCGTTGCCAAACTCGCGCGACGGAGCCAAACTGCCCCGTACGCAGTGCGATCCTTTGCCGTACCAGCGTCCAGCCGTACGAAAGTCCACACGACAGCGAACCAGGAGATTGTAGATGCTGCACAGACGGTTGCGGTCCGCGGCGGGTTCGCTGGCGCTGGGGCTGGCGCTCGTGGTGCCGGCGGCGGCGCAGGAAGAGCTGCGCGTGGCGTCGCCCGACGGGCGCAACGAGGTGTCGGTGGGCGTACGCGAGGGCGGGCTGTACTACAGCGTGCGCCGCAACGGGCAGAACGTGCTCACCCCCTCGCGCCTGGGCTTCGCCTTTCGCGGCGCGGACTCGGTGCACGGCGGGCTGCGCATCACCGGCAGCAGCCGCAACGCGGTGGACCAGACGTGGACGCAGCCGTGGGGTGAGGTGGCGCGCGTGCGCGACCACCACAACGAGCTGCGCGTGCAGGTGGCCGAGGAGCGCGCCCCCAACCGCCGCTTCGACGTCATCTTCCGCGCCTTCGACGACGGCGTGGCCTTTCGCTACGTGCTGGGCGAAAGCTTCGGCGAGTTCGTGATGGAAGAGGAGCTGACGGAGTTCGCCCTGGCCGACAACGGCCGCGCCTGGTGGATCCCCGGCAACCAGCCGGAGCCCGACCGGCAGGAGATCCTCTACTCCTCCTCCCCCGTCAGCCGCGTGGACACGGCCCACACGCCGTTCACCGTGCAGATGTCCACCGGCACCCAGGTGGTCATCCACGAGGCCGAGCTGGTGGACTACGCGGGGATGTACCTGGCGAAGACCAACAACCGCACGCTGCGGTCGACTCTCGCCCGCTGGGCGGACGGCGCGGCGGTGCGCGGGCGCGGGCCGTTCGTCACCCCGTGGCGCACCATCCAGCTGGCGGACCGGCCCGAGGACCTGTCGCCGTCGCTGCTTACGCTCAAGCTCAACCCCCCCAGCCGCATCGCGAACACCGACTGGATCCGGCCGATGAAGTACAACGGGGTGTGGTGGGGGATGCACATCAACACCGAGACGTGGGGGCAGGGCCCCATCCACGGCGCCCGCACAGACAACGTCAAGCGCTACATGGACTTTGCCGCCGCCAACGGGCTGGGCGGCACGCTGGTGGAGGGGTGGAACACGGGGTGGGACGAGGACTGGTTCAACACCATGCAGGCCACCTTCTCGTTCACCCAGCCGTACCCCGACTTCGACCTGCCGGGGCTGGCCGCGTACGCACGCGAGCGGGGGATGACGCTCATCGGCCACCACGAGACGGCCACCAAGATCGACAACTACGAGCGCCAGCTGGACTCGGCCATGGCGCTGTACGAGCGCGTGGGGGTGAAGGCGGTCAAGACGGGGTACGTGGGCGACAAGACGGAGCACGGCCACGCGCACCAGTCGCAGTTCATGGTGCGCCACCACCGCCGGGTGATCGAGACGGCGGCGCGGCACGGCATCATGGTCAACGTGCACGAGCCCATCAAGGACACCGGCGAGCGCCGCACCTGGCCCAACATGCTGTCGCGCGAAGGGTCGCGGGGGATGGAGTACAACGCGTGGGGCGGCGACGGCGGCAACCCGCCGGAGCACGAGACCATCCTCTTCTTTACGCGCATGCTGTCGGGGCCCATGGACTTTACCCCCGGCATCTTCGACATCCTCATCCAGCGCCCCAACGGCACCCCGCGCCGCCCCGAAGACGCGCGGCCGCGGACCACGCTGGCCAAGCAGCTGGCCCTGTACGTGGTCCTCTACTCGCCGCTGCAGATGGCGGCGGACCTCCCCGAGAACTACGAGGGGCAGCCCGCCTTTCAGTTCATTCGGGACGTGGCGGTGGACTGGGACACGACGGTCGTGATCGACGGCGAGATCGGAGACCACGTGATCGTGGCGCGCAAGGAGAAGGGCGCGGAGGAGTGGTTCCTGGGCGCCATCACGGACGAGGAGGCGCGCACCTTCGACGTGCGGCTGGACTTTCTCCCCGCCGGCCGCCGCTACGTGGCGGAGATCTACGCGGACGGGCCGGGCGCCAACTGGCGCGACAACCCGCTCCCCGTCGCCATTACGCAGCGCGAAGTGGATTCGTCGGCCACGCTGCGCATCGAGATGGCGCCCGGCGGCGGGCAGGCGGTCCGCATCCGTCCGCGGTGAGGCGACTTTCGATGATCCGTACCGATCGCGATTCTGGCCGGATGTTGTGCCGTCCGTCCGCGGGAGCGAATGAATTCGCCGCTGGAGATACGCAAAGTCCGCCTGCGCGGACTCGGCGGCCAAACCGTGTGCGGCGATCCCCGGCACCCGCGCGTCCGCAACCGGGTCGCCGGCTCCGTTCCTCGTCAGAGGGTGTCGCCAAACCTCGCCTGCTCGTCAAAGAGGCACGCTGTCATCCTGAGGGAGCGCACACCCGCAACCGGCATAACC
>DASQBH010000200.1:0-2087 GCA_035635315.1 Longimicrobium sp. | reverse complement strand
CGAGTCGACATCGGCGCGAAGATGCGGGGCATGTGGCGGTAAAAACGGGGCCCCCAACGCTGGGAAGGTCCGATGTTCCTCACTTGAGCAGACAACCAGCCTAATTCGGCTCGGTGCCACGGATCAGGATAGGGGGACACCTCACGGTGCCGCCGCTCCCACACCACCGGGCATACGGGTCACGTACCACGGCGGTTCGACTGGATTAAGCTTGGACAGAGACATAGAGTCGGGGAAAGGCCGAGCGACTCGAAGGAGTGGTTGCGCAGGGCCTGTTGGACCGCCGGGTGTCCTGACATGCGCCAGAACCCCGTCGGCGAACCGGCGGCAGCCGCAGCACTGAACTTTGGGACGCCACGACGGCGTAGTTCCTTGTAGCGGTTGTGCCCGTTCCCCCATTGCCGCCAAAGATACGAGCGTAGTCTTCGGCGGATCCACGCTTCCAAGTTCGTAAGCACCCGTGGGGTCTGGCAGAAGCCAAAGTAGCCGCGCCATCCGATGAGGTATGGCTTCAGCTCTTTGATCATCTGCGTCAGACTGATCCCCCGTGTCCGGCGGGTCATGCCCCGGATCAACGTCTTGAATTTGTCGAGGGCCTTTGGCGCGATGCGCCGCTCGCTCCCGTCATTCGCGATGCTGAATCCAAGGAACTTCCGCTCCTCCGGTCGCGCCACTGCGCTCTTCACCTCATTGACCTTCAGCAAAAGCTTCTTGGTCAGGAACCGGCTAATGGAGGCCATGACCCGTTCGCCGGCGCGGCGGCTGCGAACATAGATGTTGCAGTCGTCCGCGTACCGGCAAAAGCGGTGGCCCCGTCGGGTCAGTTCCTTGTCGAGGTCGTCGAGCACGAGGTTGCTGAGGAGGGGCGAGAGCGGCCCCCCTTGCGGGACCCCTTCGTCCACTGGACGGACCAAGCCGTCCTCCATCACCCCGGCATTGAGGAATGCTCGGATGAGTTTGAGCACACGCTTATCGGACACTCTTGCCGCGGCGCGTGCCATCAGGCTGTCGTGATGAACACGGTCGAAAAATCTTTCGAGATCGATATCAATCACGTAGCTGTAACCCTCGGCAATGTAGCATTGCGCTTGGGCTACCGCCTGGTGGGCGGAGCGTCCCGGGCGGAAGCCGTAGCTGTGCTCGGAGAACGTCGGGTCCCACTGCCCTTGGAGAACCTGCATCAGAGCTTGCTGGATCAGTCTGTCGACGACGCAAGGCACGCCGAGCGTTCTGACCCCGCCATCCGGCTTGGGGATTTCGATCCGTTTGACCGGCTGCGGCTGGTAGGTTCCCTTGAGCAGTTGAGACCGGATGCTTGGCCAATGCTCACGCAGGTAGTCCTTCGCGTCATCGATGGTCATCCCATCCACGCCCGGACTGCCCTTGTTGCTGCGAACGCGTTTCCACGCTGTTTCCAGATTCTCTCGGTTACACACCTTCTCCATGAGGTGTTCTGTCCAAGCCGGGCTTTCGGGCGCTGTCTCCGCCACGAGCGGTTCGACCCCTTCGCATCCGCCGACAGGGGCTTCACCCCGGTCCGTCGGTTCAAGGGCCAGTGAGTACTGGGTCTTCTGCCGCTTTCCACTCATGAGTTGCCAATCCCTACTTGCCACTTCCAGTCGTTCGGGCCTTCGGTCATCGTTCCCGGCTCGGCCTATCCGTTGCTCCGCCTTTCGGCCTTGGAGTGCCTCACTAGCCTTGCCGACAGCATGACTTACTACGCCGTCTGCTGACTCCTGCGTCACGGTCAGGTCACCTTGCGGTCTCCTCAGTTCCCAATTCGGAACATGACGCAGGCCTCCCCAGGTAAGTTCAATCGCCTTCCCCGCACCCCTGCCGGATCTACAGCCCTGACCTTGATGGATATGGACTTTGCGACTCGTTGCCCGCTCGTCCGGCCAGGGATGCCTCCTATCCAGTTTCTGTTCGTCAGGTCGCGGTTTTGCTCCACGCTTCCTTCAGACCCCACCTCACGGTGATGCCCTTGCGCTTTGCTAAGCCTTCACCTCCATCAGGTTGGCTAAGGGACTTTCACCCCCAAGCGGTTGAACATGCTGGGCACACAACGAACCCGCTCGCGCGGGAGG
>DASQBH010000199.1:0-7672 GCA_035635315.1 Longimicrobium sp. | reverse complement strand
GTTGTAGCGGACCAGGTCCGTGCGGCGGTGCCCCTCGAAGAAGAGCTCGCGCGCCCGCTCGTCCAGGATGAAGTCGGTCGTGAGCTGCGCCTGCGTGATGTTCCCGCTGGCGTCGCCGTACGCGCGCTGCCGGATGGCGTTCACGTAGGCCAGCGCCTGCGCCGGGCTCCCCCCGCCCCCGCGCACCACCGCCTCCGCGTACATCAGGTACGCGTCGGCCAGGCGGAACATGGGGAAGTCGGTGTCGGGAAAGTCGCCGTGGCTCCCCGGCTGCCCCGTCGAGGTGACGTTGCGGAACTTGGGCGCGCCCACGCCCTGCGTGAAGTTGCTCACGTCGCTGATGGTCGTGGAGCTCTGCATCACGAAGTACGACGAGCGCGTGTCGCCCGCGCCGTACAGGCCGTAGACCTCCGGACGCAGCCGCAGCCCCCACCAGCCGCCGCTCAGCCCGTAATTGGCCGCGTTCATGTCGCCGCCCACCGGCGCGTGCGCCAGGAACGTCATCCCGCCCCAGGTGCGCGTCTTCTGCCCGTCGCTGGGCACGGGAAAGATCATCTCCGGCGACAGGTGGTTGTCGGCCAGGAACAGGTGCTGGTAGTTGTCGTCGAGCTGGTACGCGCCCGAGCTGATCACCGCCTCGGCCGCGGCGCGGGCCTCGGCCCAGCGGGGCGTGCCGGTGTAGACCGCCGCGTTCAGGTACACCTTGGCCAGCAGCATCTGCGCGGCGCCCTGGTCGGCGCGGCCGTACTCGGCCTGCCCGATGGCCGGCAGCGCGGGCATGATGGCCGTGAGCTCCGACACCACGAAGTCGTAGATCTGCTGACGCGTGGCCTGCGGGGGCGGCGCCACGCCCGTGCGGTTGAGCTCCGTCACCAGCGGGATGGGGCCGAAGATGTCCATCCCGTGCCAGTAGCTCAGCGCGCGAAGAAAGCGGGCTTCGGCGCGGAACTGCTGGATCTCCTCGCGCAACGCCGGGCTCACGTTGTTGCGCGTGGCCAGCATCTCGTCGCTGGTCTCGCGCATGAACTCGTTGGCCAGCGCCACCTGGAAGAAGATGCGGTAGTACAGCGCCGCGATGAACTGGTTGGTGGTTCCCCACTGCATGGTGTTCATCTCGGGGAGCCCCGCGTCGCCCCACGCGATGATCGCCTCGTCCGTGGGCAGCTCCTGCAGCTGCCACAGCTGGCGAAGGTACTGCGAGAACCCCTCGTCGATCCCCTCCACGTCGCGGTCGCCGTCGGGGCCGCGCTGGCCGGTGACGGAAAGGCCGCCGTACAGCTTGGCCAGGAACGCCCGGTACGAGTTGGGGTCGGTGAACACCGTGCCGCCGCTCACCGTGCTCTTGGGCTCGGTGGTCAGGTCCGTGCACGCGGCCGCGCCCACGACCAGGCCCGCGGCCAGGATCAGGGCCCTGCATGCTCTGCTGGTCATCGTCAGGTTACTCCTCTGATAGGTACGCATGCTCAGAACCCGATGCTCAGGCCGGCCGTGAAGGTGCGGCTGCGCGGGTAGATGGTCAGGTCGATCCCGTACAGCCCCGCCTCGGGGTCCACGCCGCTGTAGTCGGTCACCGTGAACACGTTCTGTACGGTGCCGAAGACGCGCATGGATTCGAAGCCGCGGCGCGGCGGGATGGTGTACCCCAGCGTCAGGTTGTCCATCCGCAGGAACGAGGCGTCTTCCACGTACACGTCGCTGAAGAACTGCGCCGTGCGGAAGTTGGTCTCCAGCACCGACTGGTGCAGGTTCACCAGCCCGCCCGCCTGGTTCAGCACGTCGTAGAAGCCCTGGCTGCTGGCCAGGTTGTTGTACACGTAGTTGCCCAGGTGCGCGCGCACCGTAAAGCCCAGGTCCACGCCGCGCCAGCCGAACTGCGAGGTGTGGCCGATGATCCAGCTGGGGCTGGGCGCCTTGTACACCGCCCGGTCGTCCTGCGTGATCTTGCCGTCGCCGGTGATGTCGACGTACAGGTCGTCGTCGTTGATCGTGCCGTTGCCGTCGGTGTCGGCGTAGATCGGGTTGCCGCTGGCGTCGCGCTTGTGCTGGAACACGAAGAACGAATAGGTGGCGTAGCCGGGCTGCAGCACCTGGATGCGGCTGCCCACGCCGCCCGCGATGTCGTTCACCAGGATCTGCTCGCTGCCGCCGCCGAACGGGTTGATCGTCAGCATCCGGTTCTTGTTGGTGCTGGCGTTCAGGCTGGCCGACCAGGTGAACCCGCCGCGCGAGCCGTCCAGCACGTCGGCGTTGATGCTCATCTCCAGCCCCGTGTTGCGCACGCTGCCGATGTTGGTGAGCACCGTGTTGGACACGTAGGTGCCGGCGGCCACGGGCACCCGGAACAGCAGGTCCTCGGTGTCCTTGAAGTAGTACTCCACCGACCCCGTGATGCGGTCGTTCAGGAAGCCGTAGTCAAGGCCCAGGTTGTACGAGGTCGTCTCTTCCCACTTGATGTCGGGGTCCACCGCCGTGGGGCGGATGGTGGTGACGAACTCGTTGCCGAACTGCACCTGGCTGAAGGCGTCGCCGATGCGGTAGTTGGGCACCCACAGGTAGTTGCCGATGGACTGGTTGCCGTTCACGCCCCACGACGCGCGCAGCTTGAGGTCCGACATCCAGCCGAAGCGGTCCATGAACGCCTCGTCGCTGATGCGCCAGGCCAGCGCCGCGCCCGGGTACGTTCCCCACTGGTTGCCGGGGGCAAAGCGCGACGAGCCGTCGCGGCGCACGCTCAGCGTGAGCAGGTAGCGGTCGGCCAGCGTGTAGTTCACGCGGCCGAAGAACGAGGCCAGCTTGCTCTCGTCGATGTCCACCCGCGACACGTTCTCCTGCGCCGTGGGCACGCCGTTCACCCCCAGCAGGTCGGTGCTCAGCCCGCGCGCCGAGAAGTACGGGCGGTCGCCGCGCATGGTCTCGTACGAGTAGCCCACCGTGGCGTCGACGTCGCTGTTCAGCCGCTCCAGCCGCCCCGTGTAGTTGGCGAAGGCGTCGACCAGCCCCATGCTCTCGCTGGGGTTGGAGCGGTCCACGAAGCCCAGCAGGCACGGCTGGTTGGGGACGCAGCTGTCGATCTGCGACTGCAGGTTGGTGGGGGCAAAGTGGCTGCGCTCCGACTCGGCGATGTCGTAGCCCACGCGCACCGTGGTCGAAAGCCCCTGCAGGAACGGCAGCTGGTACTTGCCCTCCAGGTTGCCCACGCTGCGGTACGTGCGCCCCTGGTCCACCGCCAGCGCCAGCTCGGCCAGCGGGTTGTTGGGGCCCAGCGGATAGGCGGTGTTCTCGAAGAACGCGCCCGACGCCGTGCGCACCGGCTGCGTGGGGTCGAACACCGTGGCCGCGCCCAGCACCGACCCCGGCGTGAACACGTCGTCCGTGCGGGCGCCGCGCAGGTTGGCGCGCAGGCTCAGCCGGTCGCCGAACAGCCGCTGGCTCACGTTGATGGCGGCGGAGATGCGCTCCGTGTCCGACCCCTGCACCACCCCCGACTGGTCAAGGAAGTTCAGCGACAGGCGGTAGTTCAGCCGCTCCGACGCGCCCTGCACCGCCAGCTCGTGCTCCTGCCCCGTGGCGTCGCGCTCCACCAGGCTGCGCCAGTCGGTGTTGGCGTTGCCCAGCAGGCTCACCCGCGACGGAGCGTACTGCGAAACCGCCGCGCGGAACTGGTCGGCGCTCAGCAGCTCCGGCCCGCGGGTGATCACGCTGGTGCTGAGCGAGTTGCCGTAGTGAAAGCTGGGCCCCTCGCTGGACCCGCTCTTGGTCTCGATGATGATGACGCCGTTGGCGCCGCGCGACCCGTAGATGGCGGTGGACGATGCGTCCTTGAGCACCGTCATCCGGGCGATGTCGTTGGGATTGATGAAGTTGAGCGGATTGCGCCCGGCCGACAGGCCGCCGCCGGGCGACAGCGGCACGCCGTCCACCACGAAGAGCGGCTCATTGCTGGCGTTCACGCTGGTGCCGCCGCGGATGCGGATGCTGCTGCCGCCGCCGGGCTCGCCGCTGTTCACCACCTGCACGCCCGCAACCTTGCCCTGGATGAGCTGGTCGGGGCTCACCACGCGGCCGGTGTTGAAGTCCTCTTCCGAGACGGCCTGCACGGAGCCCGTCACGTCGCGCACCGCGCGCTCGCCGTAGCCGATGGCCACCACCTGCTCCAGCAGCACCGCCTGCGCCGCGATGGCGATGTCCACCGTGGCCGTCTGCCCCGCCGCCACCGTCACCTGCCGCGACACCGTGCCGAAGCCGATGCGGGCGGCCCGCACGGTGTACGCCCCGGCGGGCACGCCGCCGATGCTGAACCGTCCGTCGCTCCCGGTGGTGGCGGAGCGCCCCGCCACGTCGGCCGCGCCGCTCGCCACGGTCACCGTGACCCCCGGCAGGGGCTCCTGCGAGGCGGCGTCGGTCACGCGACCCGCGACCGTGCCGGTGTTTTGCGCGCTCAGACCGGCCACCCCCAGGAGGCCGGCGACGAGCGCGAGGAATAGCTGACGACCGAGTGCCATGGCTCTGACCTCACTGGGTGGGGAGTGGTGCATCACCCCCCTCCGTTCGCATGCGCGCGCGGGAAAGGGAGGTGGTGCGACGTGGTGCCGCCGGCGGATCCATCCCTGCCGCGGGGGCGGCGGGTGCGGGTCCGGTCGGCGGAAAAACCGGCGCGCGGACTCCAATGGGGAGGCTCCGCGGACCGAGGATGCGTTTTGTCAAAATTTCAAACTAATCCTGCGCGGCGGACGGCCCGGGTGCGTTGCAGGGTGTCGCGGTGCTGCGATTTATATTGTTAACAAACCCGACAAATACAGCACGACGGAGAAGCGCTTGCTGTGCCTGCCTGGCTGACTGCGGATCACCCCTGGATTGCGTGGATGGGGCTGCAGGACCTCGGATGTGATTGGTTGAGCGATTGGTATCGTAATCTGCCAAACTCACTCTGTCAACAGCGTCACACGCCAACCTGCGACAAACCGTGACCCGCGCGTGATCGACCCTGGCAGCCTGTGACGCCATTTGCTCCCAAGCATTTATGCGATGAAATGGAGGGTGGTAACGTTTTCCATCGGCTCTCATCCCGCCGTGATGGAGGGGCTCCTCCACCGGGATTCGGAAGGAACTCTTCCAATTCGGCTTCAGCTTTGACAAATGGATCTCGCGAGCGGATTCCGGGGAGCAGGCGCCCTCCCCGTCCCGCCCGCCGGAGACGAGACTGCGGAAAGGCAGGGGCGTGTCCTGGGGGATGCGGACGAGATGGAGCCGTGGACGGCGGTGGACGGACGGCGTCCATCGAGGGGCTTGACAGGATCAGGGGGGCACGTTTAGACTGGCGGCCATCGGGAGTCGCGTCCCTCAACGGCAGGCCATCGCAGACCGACAGGTCCGCGGCCAGCCGGGTCTTCTACGGAAGGCCACGAGGATCGCGGCTCCTTTTTGTTTTCCGCCCCCCCGGGGCACGTACACGCAAATCGACCGAGCACCACGATGCACGCCCACACCTTCCTCACCCGGCAGCCAGAGCAGGCGCCCTCGCAGAGCATGCGAGGCGTGGCGCTGCCGTGTGCCGTCAAGGCGGGCGCCCTCGCCTCATGGCGAGGCGTGGAAACGGGTTCGTCGTATCCGTGCGGCGATTCGCTGATCGGTAGTGGTCGAGATTTCGGAAACTCCGTGGGAGGTGCTCCGGCGTAGGGCTCGTACAGCCCCGCCCGGCGCAGGCGCCGGCAGCAAGGCGCCCTGCCTCCCCGATGCAACGGGTGAGGCAGGGCGCCTTTCCGTTGCCGTGCAGGACCTGTTTGACAATTCGGGTTCGGGTGAAAGGAACAGCGCAGTCCGCGTGGAGACCCGCCGGGGCAAGGAGCGCCCGGCCTGGCGAACGCGACTCCCGGTGCCGTGCGTCTTCTCCGCCCCGCGCGGGGCTCCCGCGGGCTGCGCAAGGAAAGCGATCGAGGTTGATGCACCTGTAGCTCAGATGGCCGGAGCGCCGGACCGCCAGTCCGGAGGTCGAGGGTTCGAATCCCTCCAGGTGCTTGGAAACGACGGGGATCCGTCGATGGAAGCACGTGCCCGTAGCTCAGCCGGACCAGAGCGCCGGATTACGAATCCGGAGGCCGGGGGTTCGAATCCCTCCGGGCGCACTGAAGTACCTGGATGCAGATACGCCTGTAGCTCAGCTGGAAGAGCGCCGGATTCCAAACCCGGATGTCGGGGGTTCGATTCCTCCCGAGCGTGCTGAGACTCGATCCAAGAAGAGCGTTGACTTCCTGAGGGAGCGCCGCGTGAGGCGTGCGGACCGCACCGCAGGTGGCGCGCGACCGAAGGATCTTCTCTCGGGCGGTTGGGAGCCGGATTCACGGCACGACGCCAGCCCCCGAGGTTTTGCCGGCGAGATCCTTCGGTCGGTGCCCAGACTTCACGGCTGCGGTGGGAGCAGAGCGGCGCCTCCCTCAGGAAGTCATTGTCGTGTTTCCGGATCTGGTCTGAACGACGTGGACGCAAATACGCCTGTAGCTCAGCTGGAAGAGCGCCGGATTCCAAACCCGGATGTCGGGGGTTCGAATCCCTCCGGGCGTGCTGATGAGGATGAAAACACAAGCGTTGACTTCCTGAGGGAGCGCCGCGTGAGACGTGCGGACCGCACCGCAGGTGGCGCGCGACCGAAGGATCTCGCCGGCAGAACCCTGGGCCTGGTTCTGCGCTTCGGGATCAGCCCCCAGTGAGGCACACGAGATCCTTCGGTCGCACGCAAGCGGCTGTGAAGGTTCAGGTTACGTGTGGCGCTCCCTCAGGAAGTCATGTGTGGGTTGAGGTTTAGTGATACGCCTGTAGCTCAGCTGGTAGAGCACCGAACTCCAAATCCGGTGGTCGGGGGTTCGAATCCCTCCGGGCGTGCTGACGAGGATGGATTACGCAGGGGTTCCCGAGCGGCCGAAGGGGCCGGTCTGCAAAACCGGTGGCGAAAGCCTTCGCGGGTTCGAATCCCGCCCCCTGCTCTGGATGGACGACGCGGAGGTAAACCGTAACTGGTAGCGGGCCCGGCTGTAGACCGGGTGCCATGAGGCTCTGGGGGTTCGAGTCCCTCCCTCCGCACTGTGGTGATGGAAGCGACCCGGCTGGATGAGGAGCCGGTCCCGAAAACCGGTAGCGCGCGCAAGCGCGTTGCGAGTTCGAGTCTCGCCGCTTCCTCTCAAAAAGTGCGAAAGTGCGAAAGTGCGGGAGTGCGGGAGTGCGGGAGTGCAGTCTGGAGGGGTCCGCCTGTTGGGCATGGGCAGCGGTTTGCTAAACCGTAGGCGCCGCGCGCGCTTCGTGGGTTCGACTCCCACCCCCTCCTTGCTGGCGGATGATGGATGATGTTCTGGGGGCGTAGCTTAGAGGCCTATAGCGCCGGACTGTCTCTCCGGAGGTCGCGGGTTCGAATCCCGCCGCTCTCGCTGTTTGATCGTGCCCACGTGCTGGAACTGGCAGACGGACTGGTCTCAGACACCAGTGGCCTTTGCGCCGTGGCGGTTCAAATCCGCCCGTGGGTACCTCCCCCGCCCCGGTAGCTCAGCCGGATCAGAGCGCTGCCTTCCGAGGGCAGAGGCCGGAGGTTCGAGTCCTCCCCGGCGCACTTTCGCACTTTCGCACTTTCGCACTTTCGCACTTTCGCACTTTCGCACTTTCGCACTTTCGCACTTTCGCACTTTCG
>DASQBH010000198.1:0-2475 GCA_035635315.1 Longimicrobium sp. | reverse complement strand
GGCATTGAGACTGGAGAAGCTGGAATCGATACTGAAGACGACGTCTCTGCCGGATGAGAGCACTAAGTTCTGCTCACCCGAGACATGGATCGTGGTCTCAGAAGGACGTTGCCCCAGACGTCCCGAGCCCGGATGCTGTCTCAGGACGCGCAGGAGCGCGAGCCGGCTCTTGGGGGGCAGCGTTTCCGCCCAGCGTAGCACCTCATCCCGCTCATCGTCGCTCAGCGCAACGGGGCGGCTGAGCGCGTAGACGAGCCAATCCGCCCGCCATTCGGTCGGATACGCCTTGAGATTCATCAGGTGGTGCAGCCGTGCGGACAGGTCTGCGTCCGTGGCGCGCTCCAGCAGCAGTAGTACCGCTACGCGCTCCTGTCCCTCCCGGTACCAGGCCGCGGTCCGGTAGACGTGCCGCTCTTCTTGCAGGATCCCCAGCTGACCCGCGAGATGCCCGCTTCGTTCCGACAGGTACTCCACCAAGCTGTCAATGAGCTCCGTCCCCAGCATGTCCATCCGGGCAGCGAGGTCGGGGTTGTCGTCGCGCGCCTCGCGGGCACGGCGAACGCAGCCAGCCAGGATTACGCGTCGCTGCTGAGGGAACCACCCGGCAGCGCGCCTCACCACCTCCGCCGCCCGCTCTTCCGCGGCGGGGTCCAAAGTCAGGAGGAGGAACGCCGCGTCCGGGAACAGGTCGGCGGTGGAGTTTTCGGGCGTGGCGCGTGCAAGGGCCTCCTGAACCAACTCCAGGGCGGGCTGTCCTTGCCAGCGATCCCCATCCTCACCTTTCCGGGTGATCCCGTTCACCAGCTTCGCCGCCTCGACCAAGCCCAGTGGCGACTGATCCACCTCCAGCGCCCGCTGAAGGCAGATGCGCGCGAACAACCAGTTGCGGTCTTGGATACCGCGGCGCGCCAGGGTACGCAACGCGTATCCGGCTGTGGACGCCGTGTCGGAACGGAAGGTGCCGATGAGATCCAGACAGAGGTACTTCAGGTAGGAGTTCTCTCCCGCGCGCGCCGGGACGGGAAGCATTTCCCACCGAAGCCCGAGCTCCACGCTCAGCTCCCGGAGTTGGAGCGCCAGGGCAGGGAGCTCCTCCGCTTTTTCGGGCACGACCGCGGCCGCATCGTCCATCCCGCCCAACTGCAACAGGGCCAGCAGCTCCAGCGTGCGCCGTTCGTCGCTGCGGGGATAGAAGTTCGCGAGCGCTACCGCCTGACGGTACTGTTTCTTCCGCAGCAGCTGATAGACGGCGTGGAGCGGCGACGTTTTGGGAATCATCTGAGGGTTCTCAGGAACAAAGGGCACATTCTAAGCACGCGGTTCGCCCGCGTCGTCTCGGACATTCCATCACACTATCTACCGATGTGCTGCCCCGGCGCAAGGAAATAAATAACTAATCGAGATTGGCAGATGGATATGGTGCCTCAGGCCGTTGGGTGTAGCCGAATTGGTTTCCCTTCGCGCGCGCGATGTGAGAAGCGGTGAACTACCTAAAGGAGAAGGGCGTTCCGATGCGCCTTCTCCACGAGGGGCCGCACTCGCGCGCCGAGGTGGAGGACCTGGCGCGGAACGTTCGCGGGGCGAGGCGCTTTCGACGAAATTGGGTGGGTACGGCCAAGTAATGTAGGAATTGGCCTCAGGTCGTGAGAGGGATGTAGATTGATGCGTGGTTACGCGAAAATGCAGACTGCACGACCTGCCAGAAGGCGGTGCAGTACCTTGAGGATCAGAAGGGCGTGACGATCCGCTCTTTCCGCAACCTGAAGGAAGAGCCGCTCTCGGTGGATGAGGTGCGCGGCCTGGCCGCGAAGGTGGGCGGCGTGGAGAAGCTGTTCTCGAAGCGCGCCATGAAGTACCGCCAGATGGGCCTGCACGAGCGCGAGGTGCCGGAGGACGAGATGGTGCAGCTGATGTCGGACGAGTACACCTTCGTCACCCGCCCCGTCATCGTCCGCGGCGACCGCGCGACGGCCGGCTTCTCGGCGAAGCGGATCGATGAATTGATCCACGAATAACGCTCTCCCCACCTGCGTCTTCCACGACCCGGACGAGAACACCGACCGTTCTCGTACATGGACTTGCGGGTTCGTCGCCTTCACCTCCAATAAAGGCGAGCCGCGCCACCTGACGACCTCGGCGGACAGTTCCACGCCTTGTGGTGCCGGCTCGGTCGGATAACGAGAGCGTTCCTGCAGAATGCAAGAGCCGATGGTTGCTCTCCGCGGCCTCTTTTTGCTCCCGGAACCGCGGCAGCGGACGTCGTCCACGCATGATCTGGCTCATCGGGAGCGCTGTCTCACGAGGTCCGGGGCGTTGCGGGGCCATCGGGATCGGCAAAACCGGCAGCTTCCGGGCAGGCCGTGACGGATCGCGGGCGCGGTGATAGATTCGGGGCAATCCCAACCGAAATCCATCTTGTTCCCTGGTCGGACTCCTTGAAGATCCTACCTTTCCGGATCCGTGTGTCCGCGATCG
>DASQBH010000197.1:0-2193 GCA_035635315.1 Longimicrobium sp. | reverse complement strand
CATCGACGGCACCAACAGCTTCGTGGCCGGGCGGCCGGAGTTCGCCGTCTGCGTGGGGCTGGTGGACGGCGGCCGCGCGGTGGTGGGCGTGGTGCACAATCCCGTCACCGGCGAGGTGTTCCACGCGGCGGAGGGCGGCGGCGCCTTTCGCGACGGCGAGCCGATCCGCGTCTCGGACGTAGAGGCGGACGGGGAGCCGCGCATCGTGGCCTCGCGCTGGGAGATGAAGCGCGGCGAGTTCGACGCCTTCCACGGCGCGTGGAGCGTGGAGCCGCTGGGGAGCACGGCGTACAAGATGTGCCGCGTGGCGCAGGGCGGGGCAGAGGCGTTCGTCTCGCGCGGGCCCAAGGCGGAGTGGGACGTGGCGGCCGCCGTGGTGATCGTGCAGGAGGCCGGCGGCCGCGCCACCCGGCTGGACGGCACCGCCCCCGCGTTCAACCAGCGCGAGCCCCACTGGCGCGGCATCGCCGCCAGCAACGGCCGCGTCCACGACGAACTCCTGCGGCTCTCCGCCTCGGCGGCGTAGCAGGAGTCACGAGCAGGCTGTCTGTCATCCTGAGGCCCGGCCGCGCCGCACTTTCTTCTCACGCAGCAGGTCGCAGGGCCGAAGGATCTAGCGTCGGCCACTTGGACGGTGGATGCGGCAGCCCACACGTCACTGGCGGCCACGACGTAGCCGGACGGGCCTGTGCGGGTGCGCCGTGTGACGGCGGAACGGGGCCCTGTCCGGCTGCGGGTGGCCGCAGCATCACAGCGGGGCTGCCCCGCAAAGCAGGCCGTCTGTCATCCTGAGGCCCGGCCGCGCCGCACTTTCTTCTCACGCAGCAGGTCGCGGGGCCGAAGGATCTAGCGTCGGCCACTTGGAGGGTGGATGCGGCAGCCCGCACGTCACTGGCGGCCACGACGTCGCCGGACAGGGCCCGTGCGGACGCGCCGTGTGACGGCGGAACGGGCTCTGGCGGACTGTGGGGTGGCCGCGGGAACGCAGCGGGGCTGCCGCGACCGCTCCAGCATTCCGAGAGTAGATTCTTCGGCCCTGCGACCGGCTGCGCGTTCGGCGGGTGCGGTGTGGCCGGGCCTCAGAATGACAGATGGGCGACGGCGCCTGTGCAGTATAGGCCATGAAGTCGTGTCCGGCCGTGGGGGCGCCGTAAATTCATAGCGGGGCTGCCGCATCCGCCCTCCAGCATTCCGAGAGCAGATTCTTCGGCCCTGCGACCGGTTGCGTGTTCGGCGGGTGCGGTGTGGGCGGGCCTCAGAATGACAGATCGGGCGGCGGTGCCGGTGAGGGATGACCGAATGACGAAGGGCCGCTCAGCGGAGGCTGAGCGGCCCTGTTCTGTCCGGAGGCTGCGGCTACTCCGTGACCACGCGCTTCCACTGGCCGGCGGGGAGGATGGAGGCGCCGTCCTCCACCTGGTTCAGGATGGCGAGCTCGGGGAGCGGGATCACCGAGGGGTGCTGGCGGTTGAACTCGGCGAGCGTCATCTGCCGCGTGGTGCGCACCACGTCAACGCGGTTGGGGCGCACGTTGAGCACCGCGGGGTCGCTCACGCTGGCAAAGCTGCCGATCACCTGGCGAAACGCCTGCTCGTAGTTCCGGAACATCTGCGCCGGCGTGTACGCGATCACCTGGAAGGTGCGGCCGCCGTGCTCGATGAACGCCACCATCCCGCTGATCACCCCCTGCTGCGACTGCGCCTGGAAGTACGAGACCACCGCCGGGCTTCCGTTCAGGTTCTGGCGGCTGGTCTGCCCCGGGCGAAGGCCCTGCTGCGAGAGGAAGCGGCGCGCGGCGTCTTCGGCGTTGGCGCCCTGCGCCAGCGTCAGCTGCAGCACCGCGTCCTGCTGCGGGGCCAGCGCGTTGACGGCCTGCGGCAGGTTCTGCGTGCGCCATCCCTGCGGAAAGTCCATGCGAAAGCGCAGGTCCGGGTGCAGGAACACGCCGTCGCGAAAAAAGCCCTGCCGGGGGTTGTCGCCGTACATCAGCCCGTCGATGCGGGCCAGGTACTCCGTGCGCCGCAGGGCCAGCGAGGCCGCGTTCACCGTGTCGGCGCGGGCCTGCGCGGCGGCAATGCGTTCGGGCTCGGCGGGGTGGGTGGAGAGCCAGGCAGGGACGGACCCGCGCCCCGACGACTCGCCCAGGCGCATGAGCGTGGCGAAGATGTCGTCCATCTCGCGCACCTCGAAGCC
>DASQBH010000196.1:0-2548 GCA_035635315.1 Longimicrobium sp. | reverse complement strand
AGTACCGAGTACCGAGTAAGGCGAAGGCTGAGCGTCACACACTAGGCACTCGACAACCTGGCACCAGGCACTCGACACCTGGGCACCAGGAACGATACTCCGCCGCCTGCCACATTGGCGGCCCGGGCATGGCACCTCGCTTGCCCTTGTGCAGGGCGGCAGACGCGGCGGGATGGCAGAGCGCCCGCCGGCCCCGCGTGGGGGTCCGGCGGGGCGCGCATTGTACGGGGCTGGTCACCGATTCTGGGGATGATGAGCGAGCACGACGACAACGGTTCCGCGGAGCGCCCGGACGACGCGGCGCAGGCGGTTGAGAACGGCGAGGCCGGGAGCGACACCCGGGCGTCCGGCGCGAACGGCCAGTCCAACGGCCCCGGCGGCGACGGGCCCGCATTCGCGGAGGCGTCGGCGCCCTCCGGGGGCGGGGGCGACGAGATGGCGAACCTGCGCGAGCGGCACCTGCGGCTGGCGGCGGAGTTCGACAACTACCGCAAGCGGGTGGAGCGCGAGCGAGGCGAGGCATGGGTGCGCGCCCAGGCGCAGCTGCTGGAGCGCCTGCTGGAGCCGCTGGACGACCTGGCCCGCGTGGCGGACTACGACCCGGCGACCACACCGGCCGGCGCGCTGCACGAGGGGTGCGAGATGGTGGAGAAGAAGTTCCTGCGCGCCATGGAGGCCGCGGGAATGGAGGAGATCGAGGCGGACGGCCGCCCGTTCGACCCCACCATCCACGAGGCGCTGACCACCGTCCCGGCCGAGAGCCCCGAGGAGGACAACATGGTGGCCCAGGTCTACCAGAAGGGGTACCGCCTCAAGGGCGTGCTGCTGCGCCCCGCGCGCGTCGTCGTCAAGAAGCACCAGGGCTGATCCCGCGCCCGCCCGTCCACAACGGCGGGCGGGCGCCGTTCATCCGAGTCAGGTTCCGATGGCGACACAGACCAAGGATTTTTACCGCGTGCTGGGCGTGGCCGAGAACGCCAGCGCGGACGAGATCAAAAAGGCGTACCGCAAGCTCGCCAAGCAGTACCACCCGGACGCCAACCCCAACGACGCGGCGGCCGCGGAGCGCTTCAAGGAGCTCTCCGAGGCCAACTCCGTGCTGTCGGACGACGACAAGCGCAAGCAGTACGACCAGATGCGCAAGCTGGGCGCGTTCGGCGGCATGGGCGGCTTTCGCCCCGGCGGCGGCGGGCGGCCCGGCGGAATGGGGGGCACGCAGACGTTCACCTTCGACGACCTCGAGGGCGGCGGGCTGGGCGACATCTTCGGCTCCATCTTCGACTTCGGAAAGCGCGGCCGCGGCACCCGGCCGGGCGGCGGGCCGGAGCGGGGCGAGAACATCGAGTACGCGGTGGAGATCCCCTTCCGCACCGCGGTGCGTGGCGGCAAGGTGACCATCCAGGTGCCGGTTACGGAAGACTGCCCCACCTGCCACGGCTCCGGCGCGGCGCCGGGCGCCACGGTCAGCACCTGCCCGGAGTGCCAGGGCAAGGGGACGGTCACCTTTGGCGCGGGGAGCTTCGGGGTCACGCGGCCGTGTCCCATGTGCGGCGGCAAGGGCAAGGTGCCCAGCGAGCCGTGCGGCACCTGCAACGGCAACGGCCAGGTGCGCCGCCAGCGCGCGGTGAACGTCACGGTGCCGGCGGGGGTGGACACGGGAAGCAAGATTCGCCTGGCCGGCCAGGGCGAGCGGGGCGCCGCCGGCGGGCAGCCGGGGGACCTGGTGCTCACCTTCCGGGTGGAGCCGGACTCGTTCTTCACCCGCGACGGGCTGGACGTGGAGTGCACCATCCACGTGAACCTGGCCCAGGCCGTGCTGGGGTCCAAGGTCAAGGTGCGGACGGTGGACGGGCAGTTCGTCGTCCTCAAGGTGCCGCCGGGCACGCAGCCCGGGCGCCGCTTCCGCATCAAGGGGATGGGCGTCGAGAAGAGCGGCCGGCGCGGCGACCAGTTCGTCAAGGTGCAGGTGGACGTGCCCGAACAGCTGGACGAGCTGGCCCGCAAGGAGTTCGAAGAGTTCGCCGCCGCCGCGGGGATGCGGCACTGAGGCGGTTCAACGCGAGAATGGTGCGGAGATGAGCCAGACGTTCACGGACGACAACCTGCTTACCTGGGAAGCCTTTGCCTCGGGCGGCCGCTTTGGCCTCTCCATCCGGCCCAAGGTGATCTTCCACTGCCTGTCGGACCCGTCGGCGCGCGCCCGCTTCGTCGAGGTGCAGGGCGACGAAGCCGACGCGGAGGAGATGATCCACGGCTCCGCGGTCGACCGGCTCCGCGGCCTGCTCAAGGAGTCGAAGGAACTGGAGTAACCTGCAACATGGCTAAGCCTTCAATGGCGAAGAAGAAGACGTCTGCGAGACAGAAACGTACCGACTCGATTGTGACGGTAAGTTCCAACACTCTTTTCCACTTTACGAACAGCTACGAGCGGCTAAAGGGAATCCTGGAACACGAGTTCGAACCACGTTTTTGCCTGGAGCACAGTACGTCTCGACGGGATGGCACGTCGTTCGAATATGCTATTCCGATGGTCTGTTTCTGTGACCTT
>DASQBH010000195.1:0-2008 GCA_035635315.1 Longimicrobium sp. | reverse complement strand
CCCGCGCTACCTTCCCGGCTGACGCCGCACGCATCCAGAAAACGGTATGCGGCCACTCCGCGAGCGCCTGCACGACACCATCTACCAGCACGACGAGCCCGCCGAGCGCGCGTTCGACGTGGTGGTGATCGCCGCCATCCTGCTCAGCGTGCTGGTGGTGATGCTGGACAGCGTGGCCTCCATCTCCGCCGCGTACGGCCGCTGGCTGTACGTGGCGGAGTGGTTCTTTACGGGGCTGTTCACGCTGGAGTACCTGCTGCGGCTGTGGACGGCGCGCGACCGGCTGGGGTACGCGCGCAGCTTCTTCGGCGTGGTGGACCTGCTCTCGGTGCTCCCCACCTGGCTCAGCATCCTGTTTCCGCCGGGTCGCTTTCTGGTGGTGCTGCGGGTTCTGCGGGTGCTGCGCGTGTTCCGCATCCTCAAGCTGGCGGAATACGTGGAGCAGGGGGCGGTGCTCTCGGCGGCGCTGCGGGCCAGCCGCTACAAGATCACCGTGTTCGTCTCCACGGTCCTCACGGTCACGGTGATCGTGGGCTCGCTGATGTACCTGATCGAGGGGCCCGCCTCGGGGTTTACCAGCATCCCACAGAGCGTCTACTGGGCCATCGTCACCCTCACCACCGTGGGCTACGGCGACGTGGCGCCGGCCGGGCCGCTGGGCAAGGCGCTGGCGGCCACGCTGATGATCATGGGCTACGGCATCATCGCCGTCCCCACCGGCATCGTCACCCTGGAGCTGGACCGCGCCTCCCGTGCGCAGGCCCCGCGGCGCGAGTGCCCGGGGTGCGGCGTGGACCGCCACGACGCGGACGCGACCTTCTGCAAACACTGCGGCACCGAGCTGTAAGCCCGGGCAGATTCCTCATCTTGATGATTTGCAAGAGGATACGTGGCGCGCGGCATCCCTTTTGCCTCGTTTCCCCGCCTCGTTTCGCGAGGTGAGCGGGAAACCCTTGAAGGCAGGGGATGACGATGATGAGGCACTCGATCCGCCATCTTGCGGCGGCGGCATTCACGGTGATGACGCTTACGGGATGCGCGGGGAGCAATCTGGGCGCGCTGGGTGAGATCCTGGGCGGCGCGATGGGTGGAGGAATGGGGGGTGGCGGGCAGCAGGGGCAGGTGGTGGTGGAGGTGCAGGGGGTGGACACGCGCCAGCAGGTGATCCAGGTGCGCACGCAGGAAGGGCAGCAGGGCAACGTGTTCTTTGACCAGAACACCACCGTCGTCTACCAGAACCAGCAGTACCCGGTCACGGCGCTGGAGCGGGGCGACGTGGTGGCCATGCAGCTGCAGCAGACGCAGCAGGGGCAGACCTACGTAAGCCAGATCGTGGTGCAGCAGAGCGTGCAGGAGCGCACCGGTCAGGGCACGGGGACGATGGGCGGCAGCGGCCAGATGCAGCAGATCGTGGGCCGCGTGGGGCAAATCGACCACAACCGCGGCATGTTCCAGCTGCAGACGCAGCAGGGCACCTTCACGGTGACGCTGCCGTACAACCCCGGCAACGCCACCACGGACTACTTCAACCGCCTGCGTACCGGCGACAACATCCGCATGGAGGGCACCGTCACGGGCCAGGGCCGGATCGAGCTGTACCGCTTCATCTGACGCGGCAGCCAGGCGGGTGACGGAGCGGCGGCGCGGGCGAAAGCCCGCGCCGCCTTCGTTTGGGTTGATTGGGGCGATCCGATCCTGGCCGGGTCATGCGGCGTCCCGCCCGCGGGAGCGAAT
Source organism: Longimicrobium sp. (assembly GCA_035635315.1). Classification (GTDB taxonomy): domain Bacteria; phylum Gemmatimonadota; class Gemmatimonadetes; order Longimicrobiales; family Longimicrobiaceae; genus Longimicrobium. The sequence continues at coordinate 274 of DASQBH010000195.1, read as the reverse complement.
GAATTCGCCGCTGGAAAGGCGCAAAGTCCGCCTGCGCGGACTCGGCGGCCAAGCCGTGTGCGGCGTCCCATGCACCTGCGCGTCCGCAACCATCCGGCTCCGGCACGCCTCGTCCTGGGCGATTAAAATCGCGGCTACAACGTCACAAAGTCCGCCTGCGCGGACTCGGCGGCCGGGCCGTGTACGGCGGCCCATGCACCTGTGCGTCCGCAACGAGGTGGCCGCCGAGATCGAAGCGTGACGAATGGCATCGAACTGCGCCCGACGCGGCCCC
>DASQBH010000194.1:0-4519 GCA_035635315.1 Longimicrobium sp. | reverse complement strand
GGCGACGACGGCGAGGCGGAGATGGTGCGCTACGCGCTCGAAGCCGAAGGCCACGCGCCGCCGCTGCTGCTGGACGGAGGGCTGGAAGGCCTGCCGGCGGAGGCGATCCTGGCCCTGGGCGCGGCCCTGGCGCGCGACTCGGCGCCCACGCTGCTGCCGGATTCGCTGGTGCGCGAGCGGGCGCGGGCGGCGCGGCGGCGAACGGCGTTCCTGGCCGTCGCCGCGTGCGTGCTGCTGCTGGTCGCCGCCGCCGCGCACCTGGGCGGTCTGCGGCGCGAGGTGGATGCGGCGCGGGCGCGGCGGGCGGAGATCGCGCCGCGGGTGGGTAAAGCGCTGGAGGCGCGCAGCGGGGTGACGGAGCTGCGCGAGCGGCTGCGCGTGCTTGCCGCGCTGGAGGCCGGCGCCCCCGCGTGGACGGACCGCATGGCCGCGCTGGCCCGCGCGCTCCCCGATTCCGCCTGGCTCCGCACGCTGACGGCGGATTCGGCCGGGGTGCGGATGGGGGGCGTGGCGCGCTCCGTATCCACCGTGATCCCCGCGCTGGAGGCCTCCCCGCGCTTCGACCGCGTGGGCCTCGCCGCCCCCATCCGCTGGGAAGCCGGCGACACCGGCGAACGCTTCGAAGTCTCCGCCTCGATCCAGTCGACGGAGAAGAAGCAGCCGGCGAAATCCCCTGCGCCGGAGGCAGCGCCGTGATGCGGACGATGTACGGTGGGGCAGGATCCGGGGTGCTTCGGAGAGGACGGAGCGGGGTGGTGGGTGGCCCCCCTCCCCGGCCCTCCCCCACAAACTGCGTGGGGGAGGGAGGTGCGACGCACCTTCCAAAGCGCGGTCGAATTCTCCCCCTCTCCCGGCGCAGTTTGCCGGGGGAGGGGGCCGGGGGGTGGGGGACCGCCGGCGCGGTGAGATCCCTGTCGAAGCGCGATCGAAGTTCTCCCCTCTCCGTGAGGAACGAACGGGGAGGGGCCGGGGGAGGGGCACCCCGCGGACGCAGTCCGATGCCCGTCGTAAGACGCGAGGAGGCCGGACGATGAGGCTCCCCAACCTCTCCGCCCGCGACCGGCGCGCGATGATGATCGGCGCGCTGCTGGTGCTGCCGGCGACGGCGTGGAGCCAGGGCGTGCTGCCGTACCTGCGCGCCGTGCGCGAGGCGCGCGCGGAGCTGCGCAGCGAGCGCGGGCTGCTGCAGCGCGAGCTCCAGGTGCTGGCCGGCGCCGGGCGCTACCCGGCGGAGTTCGGCGCGGGCGCGGACCGGCTGCTGGCCGAGGTGCCGCGGCTCATCGGCGGCGGCGACGACGGCGCGGCGAGCGCGGCGCTGGCGGGATACGTACGCGGCGTGGCCCAGGCGGCGCGCGTGCACCTGACGCGCGTGGAGCCCGCCTCCAGCGCCGACGCGGGCGCGGGGGTCACGTCGCTGCCGCTGGAGGTGAGCGGCGAGGCGGACCTTGAGGGGGTGATGACGATGCTGCACCTGCTGGAGACCGGTCCCAAGCTGGTGCACGTCACCGGGATGACGCTGGAGACGGGCGAGACCCCGGCCTCCGCCGCGCCCGCGCCGACCGACTACATGACGGGCGTCGCCCCCGCGCCGCCCGCCGCCGTTCCGGAGACCATCGGGTTCCGGCTGCGCATCACGGGGTTCACGCTGGCGGAAGGCACCGAAGTGACGGGAGACGAGGGATGAGCCTGCTCGCCGGATGGACCCTGTCCAACCGCATCGCCCTGGCGGCGGCCGCCCTGTCCGCGGCGCTCTGCGGCACGGTCGTGGCCGACGCGCGCCGGCTGGACGCCCTGCCGCGGCGCGCCGAGCCCGAGGCCATGGAGCCGATGCCGCGCATCGCCCTGCCCCCGCGCGACGACGCCGGCGTGCGGGTGCTGGCCGCCGTGTCGCGCGACCCGTTTCGCCCCGACCGCCGCCGTCCGCCCGGCCGCTACCGCCTGCCGGGGGAGGCGCTTCCTCCCGCCGCCATGCCGGCGTACGCGGCGCCGGCCTACACCGCGCCCGCGCCGTCGTACTCCTTTCGCGCGCTGGGCACGGTGATCCTTCCCGACGGCAGCGGCCTGGCCGCCGTCGCGGGGCAGAGCGGGGAAGGGCGCGTGCTGCGCGTGGGCCAGAGCATCGAGGGCTTCCGCGTGGTCCGCGTCGCCCCCGGCGTCGTTACCCTCGAAGGGAGCGACACCACGCTCGTCCTGCGCACCCCCGACGGAGGTGCGCAGTGAGGTTCGATGTGGCTTTCCGGACCGCCGCGGGTGCAGCGAAGCACTGTCATCCTGAGGGAGCGCACACACCGGGCTCGATGTCACTCAATCGTTTGTGCGCGACTGAAGGATCTTCTCTCCGCCGCTCTGAGTCCGGCTGTGCGGCGCAGGGGCCGGCCCCCCGGTTCTGCCGGCAAGATCCTTCGGTCGGCGCCCTGGCCCTGTCGTTCGGCCGGGTTCCGCGCGGCGCCTCCCTCAGGATGACAGTGCCTGCGCGCGGCGGGTGTCGCAGCGGCTGGGTACGGCGGGCGCTCCACGCGATGATCATCATCATCCCCCTGATCGCGATGCCGGTTGCGGCGCAGGAGACGGGTGGCGTGGAGCGGACCGCGGGGGGCGTGCAGATCGACTTCCAGGGCGCCGACATGCGCGTCGTGGTCGCCGCGCTGGCCGAGGCGGCGGGGCTCAACCTGGTCTACGCCGACCTCCCCAGCCGCCCCGTGACCCTGCGCACCGGGGCGCCGGTGCCGGTGGAGCGGCTGCGCGTTTACCTGGAAAGCCTGCTGCGCGCCCACGACCTGCGGCTGCAGGAGGAAGAAGGCGGGCTGCTGCGCGTCGTCTCGAGCGGGGACGCGTCGGCGGGTGGCCCGTCCGTCCCCGGCGGCACGATGGGGCCGGTGCAGCCGGGCGGGCCCGTGCGCGTGTTCGTCCACCCCCTTCGCCACGCGCCCGCGGACGACCTGGCCCGCTCCATCGGCGCGCTGTACGGCATCAGCGACGGCGGGGGCTTTCGCGGGCGCGAGGACCGGCCCACCTCGCTCACCCAGGAGCTGCGCGGCCAGCGCTACGAAGACCCCGCCGCGCCCGAGAGCCCCGATCCCAACGCGGCGCGCGGCGGCGTGAACGCCATGCTCGAGGGGCCGGTGCAGATCGTTCCCGACATGCGGACCAACTCGCTCCTCATCCGCGCCACCGCGGCCGACTACGCGACGTTGAGCGAGGCCATCAACCAGCTCGACACGCGCCCGCTGCAGGTGCTCATCGAGGTGCTGGTGGCCGAGGTGCGGCGCGACCGCGTGCTGCGCACCGGTGTCAACGTCCGCGTCGCCAACCAGCTGGACAACGAGACCGGCGTGATCATCGGCGGCGAGCTGGCGGGCCCCAGCAACGGCGACGTGGTGCTGCGGGTGCTGCAGCTGGGCGCCGTGCGCGCGGACGTGATACTGACCGCGCTCTCCGCCTCCGGCGAGGTGACCGTGCTCTCGCGCCCCGTGGTGATGGCGCAGAACAACGAAGAGGCGCGCATCCTGGTGGGCACGGAGCGGCCGTTCATCCAGATCTCGCGCTCGCTGCCCACGGACGGCGCCGCGCGCGACCAGGTGGTGCAGTACCGCGAGGTGGGGACGCAGCTCACCATCCGCCCCACCATCAACCCCGACGGCTACGTTACGCTGGCCGTGCTGCAGGAGGTGAGCAGCGCCACGCCCGAGACGCAGTTCGGCGCGCCCGTCATCAGCACCCGCGAGGCCGAGACGCGGCTGCTGGTAAAGGACGGCCACACCGTCGTCATCGGCGGGCTGGTGGATACGCAGCACAGCCGCGGCAGCAGCGGCATCCCCTACCTGCGGGAGATCCCGGGGATCGGGCGTCTGTTCGGCACGCACAGCACGCGCACGGACGTGACGGAGCTGTTCCTGTTCATGATCCCGCACGTCCTCAAGACCGACGACGAGGTGGACGCCGCCACGCAGCTGGTGCGCGAGCGCGCCGAGCGGCTGGATCGCGCGCTGCCAGACAGCATCCCGCTCTTCTGGCGGCCGCAGGGCGACACCATCTACCTGCTCCCCGACACCATCTCGCCCCCCGCTTCGGCCGCGCCCGCAATCGTGCAGCCCGCGCCGCCGCAGGCTCCGGGGAGCGCGCCCGACATCGCGCTCCTCCCCGCATCCCTGCGCACGTCCAGCCGCGTTCCACGCAGAGGCCGCAGAGGAAAGAAGAGCGGACGCAGAGGACTGTGCCGAAGCGCAGTCGAATTCTCCCCTCTCCGCGAGGAACGAGCGGGGAGGGGCCGGGGGAGGGGCTCCGCGCGGACGCAGCCCCGCGCCTTTCGAAGCGCCGGCTTTACCCTCGTCGAGATGCTGGTGGTGCTGATGATGATCGGCGCCATGGCGATGACGGTCGCGCCCGCACTGCGGCGGCCGGACGAGCGCGGCGCCAGCCCCACGGCCGATGCGCTGGCGGCGGCGATCGCGCGGGCGCGGCTGGCCGCGGTGACGCGGGCGGTGCCGGTGTCGGTGGATGTCGATCTCGCCGCGGGGCT
>DASQBH010000193.1:0-3540 GCA_035635315.1 Longimicrobium sp. | reverse complement strand
GCGAGAGTGCGAGAGTGCGAGAGTGCGAGAGTGCGAGAGTGCGAGAGTGCGAGAGTGGGGGCCCTCACCCGCTCGCTCAGGCTCGCACCCTCTCCCGCAAGCGGGAGAGGGTATAAACGTCACAACTGCCTCCGCATCGTTTCCGCATCACACCATCACTCTCGCACTCTCGCACTCTCGCACTCTCGCACTCTCGCACTTTCGCACTCTCGCACTTTCGCACTCTCGCACTTCCAAGCGGACAGGGCACGCATCATGTAGATTGCCCGCCGGTTCCCGCCCCGGGCAGGAACCTTGCGGGTGCGGCGCCGGTTGCCGCATTCGCACAACCGCAATCGGACCAGAGACGGACGGACGACGTACATGGCTTCATTTCAAGACCTCGGGCTTCGCGAGCCGCTGCTGGCCGCGCTTGAAGACGCGGGGATCGAGCGGCCCACGGCCCTGCAGGCTGCCGCCATCCCGGTGCTGCGCCGCGAAGGCAACCTGGTGGCCCGCGCGGGGAGCGGATCGGGCAAGACGCTGGCGTACGGGCTGGGCGTGCTGGACCGCATCCAGCCCCGCGCCGGCGCGGACGACGACGAAGAGGGTGACGACGAGGAGACGCCCGAGGCCGGCGGTACGCGCGTCCTGGTGCTCTCCGCGACGCCCGAGGCCGCCGAGCGCGCCGCGATGGAGCTGGTGCCGTACGCGCAGTCCGCGGGGCTGACCATCGCCGCGTCGGGGGGCGGATGGGGGACGCGCAGCGAGGCCGCCGACGTCCTGGTCGCCACGCCGGGCGAGGTGATGGAGGCGGTGCGCACCTCCGCCGTCAAGCTGGAGGGCCTGGAGGCGGTGGTGATCGACGGCGCCGCGGAGATCGAGTCGCTGGGCGGATGGGAGGCGCTGGAGACGCTGTTCGACCACGTGCCCCGCGACGCGCAGCGCGTGATCGTCACCTCCGAGGTCACGGACGCGGTCGAGGACCTGGCCAGCCGCCGGGTAAAGCGCGCCATCCGCTACCCCGTGGCCGCCGCCGATCCCAAGTCCATGGAGCCCGAGGCCGCGCCGACGGCGACCATCGGCTACGTGCCCGTGGGGAAGCGCGACAAGATGGACGTGGTCGCGCGCCTGCTGGGCGGCGGCAGCGGCGGTACCCCGCCCGTGCTCTACTGCCGCACCGACGAGCGCGCCGCGGAGCTTTCCGAGGCGCTGAGCCTGCGCGGATTCCTGGTGAGCGACGCGGGGGATGAGGACGCGGACGTCATCGTCATCGGCTCGTCTTCGGACGATGAGGACGAGGGGGAGACGCCGGACGGGCAGGTGATCAGCTACGACGTCCCCGCGGACGAGGAGACGCTGCGCGCCCGCCACGGCGGCGAGGATCCCGGCTTCGTCCTGGTGGAGCCGCGCGAGCTGGCGCACCTGCGCGACATCGCGAAGCGCGCCGGCTTCTTCGCCCAGCCCGCGGGGATCGCGGGCGAGGAGCCCGTGTCCGGCTCCGCCGAGCTGCGCGCCTTTCGCGGCGAGCTGCGCCGCGCCCTGCGCGAGGAGGATCTCGCCGCGCAGATGCTGATCCTGGAGCCGCTGTTCGAGGACTTTACGCCCACGGAGATCGCCGCGGCGGCCAGCGCGCTGCTGCGCCGCAAGCGTCCGGCGGCTTCCGCGGCGGATGCGCTGCCGGCCGCGGCTGCGGCGGCGCGCGAGGCGCAGCCCCGCACCACGTCGTCCATGCGCCCCGCGCCGGGCGGCCACGCGGACGCCGGCGGCGCTCCCGCCGCCTACGCGCGCCTGTTCGTGAGCCTGGGCGAGCGCGACGGCGTGCGCGCCAACGACCTGGTGGGCGCCATCGCGGGCGAGGCGGACATCCCGGGGACGGCCATTGGCAAGATCGAGATCCGCGACACCTTCAGCATCGTGGAGGTGCCGGCGGACGCGGCGGGGCGGGTGATCTCGTCGCTGAACGGGACGACGATCCGCAACCGCAGCGTGCGCGTGGACTACGACCGTCCGCGCACCGCCGGCGGCCCCGGCGGGCCGGGCGGGATGCGCCGCCTGGACCGTGGCGGCGGCGAGCGGGGCGGCGACCGCGGAGGCGCACGGGGTGGCGGCGCCCGCGGCGGATCGCGCTACGGCGACGACCGCGCCCCGCGCGGCGGCGGTGACCGTGGCGGCGCGCGCGGACCTCGCCGCGACGGACCCGGCGGGCCGCGCGGTGGATCGCGTGGCGGCCCCGGTGGCCCACGCGGTGGCGGCAGCCGCCCCGGCGGCGGCTTCCGGCGTCCCCGCGACGAGTGACGAAGTGCGTTAGTGCGGGAGTGCGTTAGTGCGGGAGTGGTGTGGAGGCGCGTCGGGAGATGCGCCTCCACTTTTTTATCGAGGGGCTCTGGTGCGTCCGCCGCCAACGTGTCCGCCGGCTCCGTCCCGGCGGTTGAAACCGCGGCTGGAACGTCACGAAATCCGCCTGCGCGGATTGTGGCCGCGGCCCTGGCGCGCGGCGCGGATTATGAGGATTCCGAAGGTAGATTCCTGGGTCGCGCGCGGGGTTCTGCGTATGGCGCTCGCTCGGGCTGCGAGGGCTGCACCGCATTCCGCTCTGGTGCGACCGGCTGTCGAGCGCGAGAAGGTGAAGCCCCGCCGGGCGAGCTCCGCGAGCCCAGGGCGGGGCTTATGGCCGTTGTAGCCCCGGGCTTTAGCCCGGGGTGGTCGGGGCGGGGTGCCTCACGAATTCCGCGGTGCGCCCGGGGTGGCGGCGCGGGGTGCCTCCGAATCCCGCGATGTGCCCCGGGGTGGCCGCGCGGGGTACCTCCGAATCCCGCGATGCGCCGCGGGATTGCCGCGACACACCCCTCGACCCCGCCGGACGCGATTCGCCCGGGTGGCGGCACGGTGCGCCCGGGGTGGCCGCGAGGTGCCCCCGCGCGGCACAAATTCGCAATTGTTGCGCACCGGCGGCTCGCCGGGTAACCTTCCCGCCCGAAGGGCTAGTCGTCGTCGGGGGTGTCTTCCTGCAGGATGCGGCGGATCTCCGCTTCGAGCAGGGCGGGGGTGGGGGCGATCCCCAGCTCCGACAGCGCCTCCTCGGCGCGGCGGCGCAGGGCGAGGTCTGCCTGGCGCAGAAGCGGCGGGTCGAGGGTGGGGCGGGGGGCGGTGTCGGGCGGGCGGCGCAGCTCGATCTGAAAGCTGCCGCCGAACCCCGCGGTCTCCCAGCGCACGACGAGCGTTCCCTTGAGCAGCTGCAGCAGGTGCTCCACCTCGTTGCGGATCACGGGGATGCCCTGCGAGTGCAGCCCGCGCCCGGTGACCACGATGACCGTGCGCACGCGCTCCGCCTGGCGGTCCATCAGCCACTGCTCCGTGCGGCGGCGGGCCTCGTCGCCGGTAAGGCCGTGCAGGTCCAGCACGGGGTGCACCTTGCCCCACGACTCGCGCGTGACGCCCTGGTTGGCCGGCGGTGGCTTGCGTTTGCGCATGCTGCGGGAGCGGGACCGTCGTTCTGCAGGTGGATCTCATCCGCCGGGACTGCACGAACTTCGCCGTGCGGGCGGATGCGGGACATAC
>DASQBH010000192.1:0-4382 GCA_035635315.1 Longimicrobium sp. | reverse complement strand
GGTAGCGCCCGTCCACCACCGCGCCGATCGGGAGCAGCGCGGCGCCGTCCCACTCCGCCGCGACCTGCACCGGCCGCCCGCCGCCGGCGGCCAGCAGCACCCACGCGGCATCGTCCGCCGCGCGGGCCAGCGGGAGCGCGGCGCCGGCGGAGTCGCGCAGCAGCCAGCGGTCGCCGTCGCGGACGGGGGTCACGCCGCGGAGGGCGAACGCCACCCGCTCCGTCCACGGGTTGCGGCAGAGCGCCGCGGACCACTCGCCGAGCGCGTCATCCAGCGATTCGACGCCCGGGAGCGCGGCGACGGTCTCCGCCGTGCCTGTGCGCTCACGGACCAGCGCGCGCTGGGGATGCGCGCCGGGGTAGAAGACGAGTTCCGCCTCGAAGCGCGTTCCGGGTGTGGGGCCGGGCTCCAGCGGCTGGCCGCCCGCGGCAAAGGAGAGCAGCAGCGCCGTGCGGCCCGTCGCCTCGCCGCGCAGCCAGGTGCGCTGCACGCGCAGGCGCTCGTCCACCTCCGTCCGCGTGCCCAGCGCCGTCCAGGTGTCGCGCTCGCCGGGGAGCGCCAGCACCTCTTCCTGCCGCGCCGTCCACCCCAGCGCCGTGCGCACGTCGGCCGCCACGGGCGCGGGGAGCGCGTCAATCCGCCGCGCCGCCTGGACGAGAAGCTGCAGCCGCGCCATCCGCTCCAGCAGGCGACCGGGCCAGCCGTCGCCGCTGTCGGGGACCGTGGCCAGCTCACGGACCAGGCGCGCGGCGCCGGCGGCCTGCGCGTCCACCAGCCGTGCGGCCACGCGCTCCCACTCGCCGCGGGCGCGCTGCCCCGCCGTCGCCAGCCCCTGCCGCACGCCGTCGTGCAGCCACTGCTCCAGGTCGTCCAGCCCGGCGCGGACCCGGTCCTCGCGCTGGGCGGCGCGCTTTGCCTGGGCCGCGGGGTCCGGCGCGCGCTCGGGCTCGGGCGTGGCGGCGGCCTTCTTCGCCGTTTTCTCCGCGCGCGCCTCGCGCATGGCCAGCCACTCGGCCACCCAGTCGGGCTCCGCCTCCGTCTCCACGACCAGCGCCGGCTGCGAGGCGTAGATGAACAGCAGGCCGAGCCCGTGCTTGCAGGGAAACTTGCGGCTGGGGCAGGTGCAGCGGAACGCGGGCTCGGCCGCGTCCACGATCACCTGGTAGGGCCTGGAGCCGCTCCCCTGGCACTCGCCCCACAGGGCGCGCGCGTCGCGGGCCAGCAGCACCCATTTGCGCGGGCTGGCCAGCCCCTGCCCGGCCTTGGCCGACGCGGGATCGGGCGCCATGGCCGCGACCTGGTCCGCCGTCCACGCGGGCAGCGTCATGCGATGTACGGCGCGGCGTCGGCGCGCGTGGAGGGGACGACGATCAAGGGAGGACGATCACGATGGGCGGACGTGGATTCCGTTCGGCGCGGGCCGGCGGGAAAGCATGGCCCCAGGTGCGCGATTGCACAAGACGGGGGATGCGGCAGGCTCCCTGTTGAGCGGCGCGATGAGGGGCGATTGCGGATCTGATCGGATTCCGTGCCGTCCGCCCGCGGGAGCGAATGAATTCGCCGCTGGAAATGCGCAAAGTCCGCCTGCGCGGACTCGGCGGCCAGACTGTGTGCGGCGTCCCGAGCACCTGCGGGTCCGCAACCAGGACACGCGGTCTGCACCACGTGTGTCGCAGCGCCCGGCACTCGCGGCTACAGTCCGCGCAGGCGGACTTCGCGTTTTCCCAGCGGCGAATTCATTCGCTCCTGGGGGGACTCGGCGGCCAGGCGGCCCCGCCCTCACCCCAACAGCCCCAGCCACTTCAGCAGCGCGATCGCGAGCGGCGCCAGGACGGCGGTGAATACGCCCATCAGCCCGATGGCGAGGCCGCTGCTGGCGGCTTCCACGTCGCCCTCTTCCGCGGCGCGGGCGGTGCCGACGCCGTGCGCCGCCGCGCCGAGGGACAGGCCGAACGCGGTGCGGCTGCGCACGCCGATCATCCGCAGCAGTGGCGGTCCGATCACCGCGCCCAGCACGCCGGTAAAGATGGCCACGGCGGCGGAGAGCGCGGGGAGCCCGCCCAGCCGCTCCGCGATCCCGATGGCGATCGGCGTCGTTACCGCGCGGGGGGCGAGGGAGCGCACGACTTCCGCGGAGCCACTCAGGAGCGCGGCCGTCAGCGTGGCGGAGAGGGTGCCTACGGCGGCGCCGGCGAGCAGCGACACGAGCACCGCCCTGCCGCGGCGGCCGATCTCCTCCATCTGCCGAAAGAGCGGCAGGCCCAGCGCGACCACCGCCGGGCCCAGGAAAAAGGTGAAGATGCGCCCGCCGCGGTCGTACTCCGCGTAGTCGATCCCCAGCAGCTTCAACGCGGCGATCAGCACCACGATCGATACCAGCACGGGGTGCAGCCAGACGGACTTCAGCCGCCGCTGCAGCCTGCGCGCGGCGGCGTAGACGGCCAGCGTGGCGGCGATGGCCAGCAGCGCGGCGGCGACGTCAGCCATGTCGCTCCATCCGCTGCTGCATCCACCCCACCACCAGCAGTACCGCCACCGTGCTCGCCACGCTCCCGGCGACGATCGGCAGCCACTCGCGGCGCAGCAGGCCGGCGTACGCCATCACCCCCACGCCGGCGGGGACGAAGAGGAGCGCCATGTTGCGGATGAGCAACTCCGCCGCGGGCCGCACGGCGCGCTCCGGGATCCAGCGCAGCCGCAGGGCCCCCGCCAGCATCAGCATCCCCGCCACGCTCCCCGGCAGCGGCAGCCGCAGCGCCCGCGCCAGCGCGTCCCCCATCCACAGGAACGCGAGCAGGATTAGCAGGCCCAGCAGGTAATGGGCGGCGCGGCGCGGATTCATCCCGTACAAGCTCGTCCCCTCGCCGCGCAGGGGCAAGCGGAGCCCGGCCGCAGAACAAGACTCTTGATGGGGAACAAGCCTGCTAGTACACTAGCACGTGCTAGTGTACTAGCAGATCCCCGTGCCGGGCCGGAGCCTTCCCAGCCGGCGTGCGTCCCCTGCCCAGGATGGATCGATGCCGCTCAAACCCGTCGTGATCCTCGCCCTCCTCCTCACCCCGTTTCCCCCCGCCCATGCCCAGTGGTACGATCCCGCCTCGGGGCAGAGCCCGATGGTGCTGATGGCGGCGCCGGAGGACGGGGTGGCGTATTACGAGGTCAAGGAGCGGGCGCGCGCGCTGTACGAGAACAGCCAGTGGGCAGAGGTGGAGCCGCTGCTGGAGCGGCTGGTGCGCGAGTACCCGCGCGACCCGGAGAACTGGACCATGCTGGGGCGCACCCGCTTTCGCCTGCGCAAGTTCCGCGAGGCCGCGGCGGCGTGGGAGCAGGCCGGCCCGCTGACCGGCTGGGATCTGGAGTTCGGCAACGGCTACCGGGCCGCGCAGGCCTACGCCGGCGCGGGCGACCGGGCCGCCGCGCTGGCCCTGCTGCGCCGGATGATCTTCGAGCAGCACGGCATCTGGCGCCAGGACCTGGCGGAGTGGCCCGGGTTCGCCATGCTCAAGGACGACCCGGAGTTCCGGGAGATCATCGGCGTGGTTGACACCGCCGGGTGGACGCGCGACCAGGGGTGGGCGTACGACCTGGACTTTCTCTACGGCGAGCTCCACCGCGTGAACCCCGACTTTCGGGGAAAGCCGCTGCCGGCGGAGGTCACGCGCCGGTACGAGGCGCTCAAGCGGGACATCCCGCGGCTTTCGGACGAGCAGATCTTCGTGGGGATGGAGCGCATGCTGGCGCCCCTGCACCAGGGGCACGTCACGCTCTTCGAGCCGCCGGGAAACCGGTACCTGCCGGCGCGGCTGTACGCGTTTCCGGAGGGCGTGTTCATCATCGAATCGTCCGTCCCGGAGCTGGTGGGGGCGCGCATCGTGGCCTTCGGCGACACGCCGGCCGAAGAGGCGATGCGGCTGCTGGCCGAGACCGCCAGCGTGGACGGCGACATGGAGCACCTGTGGGCCGTGGCGCGCTTGGCGGAGACCGCGTACCTCAAGGGGCTGGGCTTTACCGATCGGGCCGATTCGGTGCGGCTTACGCTGCAGTCGCGCGACGGGCGCACCCGCACGGTGCGCGTGGCCACCCTGGCCACGGCGCCGGAGGGCCGGCAGGACCGGCTGGCCCCGCCGCCGGGCGTGGCGCCGCCCCTGTTCCTGCGCGACATCGTGGTCACCCAGAAGCACTGGGAAACGCCGCTGCCGGAGCACGACGCGCTGTACGTGCAGGTGAACAACCTGGTGGACGAGGAGAACGAGACGCTGGCGCAGTTCGGCCGGCGGCTGTGGACGGTGCTGGACAGCGTCCGGCCGAAGAACCTGATCCTGGACCTGCGCCACAACAACGGCGGAACCACGCAGCTGTACCCGGAGCTGCTGCGCACGCTG
>DASQBH010000191.1:0-2095 GCA_035635315.1 Longimicrobium sp. | reverse complement strand
CGCGGCATCCAACTGCGCCCGCGGTCCCCCACCCCCCGCCCCCTCCCCTCGCAAACTGCGCGAGGAGAGGGGGAGAATTCGATCGCGCTGCGGAAGGTGCGTCGCACCTCCCTCCCCCACGCTGTTTGTGGGGGAGGGCCGGGGAGGGGGGCGCCTGCCCCTCGCTCCGCGCCGTCTGGATGCCGTGCCGCTACCGCCCCGCCCGCTGCAGCGTGGGCGACCAGTCGGGGAGGCCGAAGCCGCGGCCGCGCAGCAGGGGGCGGATGGTGCCCGTCACGCTGTCCAGCACGAACAGCCCGCCGCCGTCGCGATCCGACGCGAACACGATGTGGCGGCCGTCGGGGGCCCAGCTGGGATCCTCGTTGTGGCCGCGGTCCGTCAGCATCCGCGGAGAGCCGCCGTCGGCGCTCACGGCGGCGATCTGCATCCGCCCGTTCACGCGCGTGTGGTACGCGATGGCCGGCCCGGCGGGGGACCAGTCGGGCGAGGTGCTGTAGCCACGCCCGCCGTACGCGTAGCTCGACACCAGGCGCGGCTCGCCGCCCGGGCTCATCACGTAGATCTGCGGCTCGCCCAGACGGTCGCTCACGAAGGCGAAGCGGCGGCCGTCCGGCGCCCAGGTGGGGGACAGGTTCTCGTAGCCCCGCCCCCGCGTCTGCTGCCGCAGCCCCTCGGCGCCGATGGTGGCGATCTCCGTGTGGCCGCCGACGGTCGTCGCGAACGCCACCGTCCGCCCGTCCGGCGCGTACGAGGGGGTGATGTTGATCCCCCCGCGGTCCGAGAGCACGCGGTCCGCGCCCGTCGACAGGTTGCGCTCGTAGAGAAGCGGCGCGCCGCTGCGGAACGAGGTGTAGGCGATCCGCCCGCCGTCCGGCGACCAGGAGGGCGAGAGGGAGATCGACCCGTCGCTGGTGATGCGGGTGACGTTCTCGCCGTCCGAATCGACGACGTAGATCTCCTTGGACCCGCGCCCCTGCGTCACGAAGGCGATGCGCGACGCGGCCATCCCCGGCTCGCCGGTGGCCCAGCGGACCACGGCGTCAGAGGCGGCGTGCACGGCCAGGCGAAAGGCGCGGCTGCCGGGCGCGGGGAGGGTGAAGGTGCCCTGCCCCTTCACGGTGCCGTACGCCGCGTCGTGCAGAGTGAGGCGCAGGGACGAGCCGGTGAGCGCGCCCTCCAGCACCCAGACGGCGCCGCGCTGGCTCCAGGCGTCCAGGTCCAGCGGCTGTCCCGCGCGGGCACCCGTGGCCTCCGCCATCTCGAAGCGGTCGCTGCGCTCCAGGTCTCCCCGCAGGATGCCGGCGATCTCCGTCCCCGCGCCGCCGGCGATGGGGAGCACGACAAAGCCGGGGGAGCGCGCCGTCTCGTACTGCGCGCGCAGGCGCACGACCACGCTGTCCTGGGCGGCGGCCGGCGCGGCGGCGAATGCCGCGGCAACGGCCAGGAACGCGAACGCGCGCGGGGCGCGGGGGATCGAAAACGTCACTCGTCCTGGAATCAGCTCAGGGTTCAGCTCGGGGTCAGTTCCACACACCATCTCCACCGCGCCGGGTCGAACGCGCCGGGCAGGGTGCCAAAGGCGCGGCGGCTTCCCGCGGCCTCGGCAGACTCCATCATGGCGATGCGGAACGAGGCGCTGCCGCGTACGCGCTGCGTGGAGATGTCCGTGACGCTGCCGTCGCGCTGGATGCGGAAGCACACCTCGCCGCGGCCGCCCGCGCTCTCCGGCGGCGGGCGAAAGAAGCGGTTCACCTGGCGCGTCACGTTCTCGCAGTAGCCGGCCACGGGGCAGGGCTCGCCCTCCACGTGGATGTTCAGCCCCTCGCCGCCGGGGCTGGACGCGTCCGGATTGCGGCCCGTCGCCGGACCCGTGCGCGTTCCCGTCCCCTGCGTGCGGTTGGGGCCGCTTCCGGTGCCGCTCTGCCCGCTCGTTCCGCTCGGGCGATCCGTCGCCGGGCGATTGGTGGACGACGAGGCCGGGCGATTCGCGTTCGTCGGCGTGGTCGCCGGACGGTTGGGCGTGGTGCTCGGGCGCTGCTTGGGCTGCTCGGGCGCGGGCGTCGGGCGCTGCTTCGGCTGCTCGGGGGTCCTTCTA
>DASQBH010000190.1:0-4752 GCA_035635315.1 Longimicrobium sp. | reverse complement strand
ATGGCCGAGCGGTACGTCTACTTCTTTGGCGCGGGACAGACCGAGGGCAGCAAGGACATGAAGGACCTGCTGGGCGGCAAGGGCGCCGGCCTGGCCGAGATGGCCCGCATCGGCGTTCCCGTGCCTCCCGGCTTCACCATCACCACCGAGGTCTGCCGCCTGTACCTGCGCGCGGGAAAGTACCCCGACGGGCTGCGGGAGCAGGTGCAGTCCGCGCTGGAGCGGCTGGAGACGGCGACGAACAAGACGTTTGGCGGGGGCGCGTCGCCGCTGCTGGTGTCGGTGCGCAGCGGCGCGGCGTTCAGCATGCCGGGGATGATGGACACCATCCTCAACCTGGGCCTCAACGACACCACCGCCGCCGCCATGGCGGCGGAGAGCGGCGACGCGCGCTTCGCCTTCGACAGCTACCGGCGCTTCGTGCAGATGTACGCGGACGTCGTCCTGGGGGTGCACGCGGACGACTTCGAGCGGCTGCTGGAGGAGCGCAAGCGCGCCCGCGGCGTGCGCGAAGACACGGAGCTCTCCGCCGACGACCTGCGCGAGCTGACGGCCGAGTTCAAGGCGCTGGTCCGTGCCCGCACGGGCAAGGACTTTCCGGAGGACCCGCAGGACCAGCTGTGGGGCGCCATCCACGCCGTCTTCAACTCGTGGGAAACGCCGCGCGCAAAGGCGTACCGCCGCATCAACAACATCAGCGACGACCTGGGCACCGCCGTCAGCGTCTGCTCGATGGTGTTCGGCAACATGGGCGACGACTCGGGGACGGGCGTCGCCTTTACCCGCGACCCGTCCACGGGCGAGAAGCGGCTGTACGGCGAGTTCCTGGTGAATGCGCAGGGCGAGGACGTGGTGGCCGGCATCCGCGACCCGCTGCACATCGACGGGATGGCCCGCGCGCTCCCCGGCGCGTACGAGGAGTTCCTGGAGGCGGCGCGGCTGCTGGAAGACCACTACCGCGACGCGCAGGACCTGGAGTTCACGGTGGAGAAGGGCCACCTGTACCTGCTGCAGACGCGCAACGCCAAGCGCACCGGCCGCGCGGCCGTCCGCATTGCCGTGGAGATGGTGGACGAGGGGATCATCACCCCCGAAGAGGCGGTGCTGCGGGTGGAGCCGGAGCAGCTGGACCAGCTCCTCCATCCCATGGTCGATCCGGACGCCCACGTGCAGGTGCTGACGACGGCGCTCCCCGCCTCGCCCGGCGCGGCGTCGGGGCAGGTGGTGTTCAACCCCGACGAGGCGGCGGAGCGGGGGCCGCACGAGCCCGTGATCCTGGTGCGCCGCGAAACCTCGCCCGAGGACTTTCACGGGATGGTGGCGGCGCAGGGGATCCTGACGGGCCGCGGGGGGATGACGTCGCACGCGGCGGTGGTGGCGCGGGGGATGGGCAAGTGCTGCGTGGCCGGCGCCGGCGAGCTGGTGATGGACGAGGGGCGCCGCCGCTTCAGCGCGGGCGACGTGACGGTGCACGAGGGCGACTGGATTACCCTGGACGGCAGCACGGGGCGGGTGATCCTGGGCCGGGTGCCCACGGTGGAGCCGGAGCCCACGGACGACTTTCGCCGGCTGATGGAGTGGGCCGACGCCGCCCGGACGCTGCGGGTGCGCACCAACGCCGACACGCCGCACGATTCGGCCGTCGCCCGCCGCTTTGGCGCGGAGGGGATCGGGCTGTGCCGCACGGAGCACATGTTCTTCGAGGGCGACCGCATCGACGCCGTGCGCGAGATGATCCTGGCGGAGAACGGCGCCGCGCGGGCCATTGCCGTCGCCAAGCTGCTGCCGATGCAGCGCGCGGACTTCGAGGGGATCTTCCGGGCGATGGACGGGCTCCCCGTCACCATTCGCCTGCTGGACCCGCCGCTGCACGAGTTTCTGCCCCACGGCATGGCCGAGATCAAGGACCTGGCGCGCAAGCTCAGGCAGAACCCCGACAAGCTGCGGGCGCGGGTGGACGCGCACCACGAGGCGAACCCCATGCTGGGCCACCGCGGCTGCCGCCTGGGGATCAGCTTTCCGGACATCACCTGGATGCAGGCGCAGGCCATCTTCGAGGCTGCCGTGAACGTGCAGAAGGAGGGCGTGCGCGTCTGCCCGGAGATCATGGTGCCGCTGGTGGGCGCGGCGGAGGAGCTGCGGCGCCAGCGCGAGATCATCGACCAGGTGGCGGAGGAGGTGTTCTACCAGTGCGACGCGCGGGTGGACTACCTGGTGGGGACGATGATCGAGCTGCCGCGCGCGGCGCTCACGGCGGACCGCATCGCCGCGCACGCGCAGTTCTTCTCCTTTGGCACCAACGACCTTACGCAGACCACCTTCGGCCTGTCGCGCGACGACGCGGGGCGCTTTCTCCCCTCGTACGTGGAGGGCGGCGTGCTGCCGGACGACCCGTTCCAGACGCTGGACGTGGACGGCGTGGGCCAGCTGGTGCAGCTGGCCACCCGGCTGGGGCGGGGGGTAAAGGCGGACCTCAAGGTGGGCGTGTGCGGCGAGCACGGCGGTGACCCGCGCTCGGTGGACTTCTTTCACCACGCGGGGCTGAACTACGTCTCCTGTTCGCCGTACCGCGTTCCCGTGGCGCGCCTGGCCGCCGCCCACGCCGCGCTCAAGGACCGGTCGCGCGCCCGCGCCCCGGAGCCCGCACCGGTCTCGGACGCCGCGCTGGCGGAGCAGGAGGCGGTCGCGGCGGACTGAGCGGAAAAGACGGAAACACAGAGCAACAGACAAAAGCCGGAGGAACGGAGGAAATCCATCTTCCTCTGTTCCTCCGGCTTTTGTCTGTTCCTCTGTACCTCTTGTCTGTTCCCGTGCCGGGCGGGAAGGTCAGAACTTGTGGATCTCGTCTTCCTTGATCTCGCTGGGCTCGCCGGAGGCGCCCAGGGCCTGCAGGTTCTTGCCGTGCCCCTCCCCACCGCTGAAGTAGACGTGCGTCTCGCCCTTCTCGGAGTGCACGCGGCTGATCATCCCGCCGCCCCGGCCCACCGCGTTCTGGATCTCCTCGATGGACTTGTCGCCCTTGAAGCTCGCCTTGTAGTGCTTCATCGCCCTCGGCTCCCGGTCAGATGGTTTCGCTGCAGCTGCGGCTGCGGCCGTCGATCTCGATGTACTCCGCCTGCGCCGTCACCTCCGAGCCGGCCGGGGGCGTGAACGAGTAGAACAGCGCCGTAATCCCCTGCTCCAGGTACGTGGAGCCATACACCCACGCGGGCGAATCCTCACGGATGTAGATGGTCCCCGTTCCGCCCGCCGGCGTGGTGTAGCATATCAGGATGCGGCGGATGAGGCAGATGTTGCGCCCCTGGTTCTTGAGGTACACCAGCGCGTTGGCCCCGGACTTGGTGATGAAGGTTACCAGCGACGTCGCGGACTGCAGACTGGTCTCGCATGCGTTGCAAGCCATGTTGGATCCTCCAATCGGGAGGCGGTCCGCCGATTGCGCGTCCGGACGTGGGCGGTCCGGTGGCTGCGGGTGCGCAGTGGGCGGATGGGATACGTGATGCGCCGCAAAAACGCGGCACGGTGGGCGGCGCGGCCGATCGCACACAGGGTGCCGCACGGTGGCGTAAAGCGGATGGATCGATGGAAGCAACGCCCTCCGATATGGTTGCGTACGTGGGACACAAACGTATGTCTATGCCTCGCCGCACCCGGGTGAGACACGTGCTCCACGCCTGTTGGGACGCCGCCGCCCCGGCCCCACGTTCCGTTCCACCGCTGGCGCCAAGGAATGCGGAACCTTCAAAATCGCGGCGGGATGACACAGATACTGCATATTGACGATATTCGTTGCAACGATTAAATTATATCCGTGCGATTCACTCTTCAGGGGATGGATGACGATGAGCGAGCTGAACACCGCGACGACGGCCCCGGAATACGGCCTCGCGCCGGACGGATACCGCCTGCCGGCCGCGCTGCGGCTGGGCCGCGTGCGCCTGCAGGTGGCGAACCTGGAGCGTTCGCTGGCCTGGTACGGCAGCGTGCTGGGCCTGCGCGTGCTGGTCCGCACCGCGGACGGCGCGTCGCTGGGCGCGCACGGCGACGACGCGCCGCTGGTGGAGCTGCGCGAGCGCCCGGGCGCGTCGCCGCAGCCGCACCGGGGGCGGCTGGGGCTGTACCACTTCGCCATCCTGCTCCCGGACCGCGCCGCGCTGGGCCGCTTCGTGGCGCACCTGGCGCGCATCGGCGAGCGGGCGGGCGCCAGCGACCACCTGGTGAGCGAGGCGCTGTACCTGAACGACCCCGACGGGCTGGGGATCGAGGTCTACGCCGACCGGCCGCGCTCCACCTGGCGCTTCGACGCGCAGCGGCAGCTGGCCATGGACACGCGCCCGCTGAACCTCGACTCCCTGGTACAGGCCGCCGGCGGCGAGCCGTGGACGGGGATGCCCGCGGGGACCGTGATGGGCCACGTTCACCTGCACGTGGGCGACATCGACCAGGCGGCGGCGTTCTACCACGCCGCGCTGGGGCTGGACAAGGTGGTGTGGAGCTATCCCGGCGCGCTGTTCCTTTCCGCCGGCGGCTACCACCACCACCTGGGGCTCAACACCTGGGCCGGCCCCGGCGCCGCGCCCGCGGGCGAGAACGACGCGCGGCTGCTGGACTGGGAGATTGTCCTCCCCCACCCCGCCGACGCCGATGCGGCCGTCGCCAGCCTGCACTCCGCCGGCTACACGGCGGCGCGCATCGAAGGCGGCTGGCTCGCCACCGACCCCTGGGGCACCGCCGTCCGCATCGTCTCCGCCA
>DASQBH010000189.1:0-3516 GCA_035635315.1 Longimicrobium sp. | reverse complement strand
AGTCCCGACTGGTTCACGTTGCTCACGCCCGTCACCACGTCCTGGGCGGTGGTGCTGAGGGCCACGGCGCCGGTGCTGGTGCCGCCGGCGGGTGCGGCCAGCGTTACGGAAAGGGTCACGCCGGACGGCATGTTGCCGTCGATCTGCGCCGTCACCTTGCGGTTGGTCTCGTTGGTGGTGATGGCGTACGTGCCGCTGGCCGTGGCGGAGGTCAGCCCGCTGCCGGCGGTGGCGTCGTTGATCACCAGCGAGGGCGAGCCCGCAACGCTGATCTCGTTGATGGCGGCGACCTCGTAGCTCACCGTCTGCGTGGCGGTCTGGGCGGAGGCGTCGCGCGCGGCAAAGGCCGAAGCGGCAAGGGCGAGCGCGGCGGCGTAGCGGATGGACTTCATTGGAGATGCTTCCTTGGAGAGGGGTTGGATGCTGCGCGGGGAACTGCCCCGGCCAGGCCGCCCCGATCCCGGGCCGGCGGACGGCGCGGCGATAGGCGAGACGTGTGCCCTGGGGCGGAATCGCTGTAAGCGTCTGCGGATGATGGTTTTATGCAGATTCACCCCACCTGCCGTCCAGCCACGGAAACGTACGATTTTCGGCCGGCCAGATGCGGAGAGACCTGAAAACCCTGGCGGTTACGCGCGGATTCGTAGCACTGCCCGATTTCCGTACAAAAGCGAGGCGGGCAGCCGCCGCAGCGACCGCCCGCCCGATCCTGTCCCCACAGATCCTGCTTCCGCATCCGGGAGTGGTGTTCAAGAACTCCCGCACTCGCGCGCGCTGTCATTCCGAAGGAGGCGCCACACCGCGCGATCGGCTCGCATGAAATCCTGCACGCCGACTGAGAAATCTACTGTCTGCTGCTGATGCTTCGTCGCACCGCTCCGGCACCGGCCCTGTCCGGCCGGTCGTAGCCGCGAGTCCGGTGCGGCTGCCGCCTCTGCCCTCCAGCAAATCCGACGGTAGATTCCTCGGCCCTGCAGCCTCTGGTGTGAAAGCAGGCTATGGCGGGGCCGGGCCTCGGAATGACAGCCCTGGTGGATCTGCCCGGGTGCGCAGCATCGGATCCTTGAACACACTCTGAACCTGGAAAACACGCTCCCGGAGCGTCGCACCCGCGCCGCGGACGCTCCTGATCCCGGCCTTACCCCGTCACCCCGTCACCCCCGTCACCATCACACCCTCAGCCTCCCGCCCGGTTCACGATCACCAGCTTCTGCCAGATCTTGGCGCACAGGCCGGTCGTAAGCGTCTCCACCTCGTCCACGGCGGCCAGGACGACGGGGTCGTCCAGGTTCTGCGCGTAGAGGGCGGCGAGCTTGCTGTTGAGCGCCAACATCTCGCTGCAGTAGTCCAGGTAGCGCGACAGCTCCCAGCGTGTAAGCGTGCGCCGCGGCGACGAGGGCGTGTCTGCGCGGCCGGCCTCGATCACGCGCTCGGGGTCCTTGGTGAGCTGGTGCATGTCGACGATGTGCGCCAGCGCGCGCAGCTCCCGCAGCGAGGCCAGCGCCTTCTTGCGCTTGATGCGGCTTTCCGTGGTGGCCAGAAAGAGGATGGCGGCGCCCAGCAGCAGCACCTCGTTGATGACCGCGTCCACCGCCTGGATGACGTCGATGAAGTGCACGCCGCCCGGGTTGAGGTTCACCCTCAGGGCGATTCCCGCGACCAGGGAGATGATCAGCAGGATCACGAACCCCACGGCCACGCGCACCCACAGGATCGGCTTCTTGACCCACTCCACCCGCGCCAGCGTGTTGTGCGCGATCCCCAGCTCCTGTTTGGCCACGCGCGCCAGCCCGCTGCCGGGAAAGCGCTCCTCGATGCGCGCCCCCAGCGCCTGGATGGTCGCGATGATCCGCGCCGGATGCAGGTGCGGATCGATCGAGAGCATCGGCTCGTCGATCGGGACGGCGGCGGGGGCCGCGGGCGGGGCCGACGGCGGGGCGCGGTCGAGAAGGTCGGACATCAGGGTGGATGACGGGGAGCGGGATCGTCCGTGCTGCATCAAGGATAGACGCGCGGGGCGGCCCCGGGCAACGGCGGCGCGGATGATGAAGGGACGCGGTGCACGATCGTCATCCATCCACCGACACAGGGAACCACCATGCAGCACGACAGGAGGCACGACCTGAACGCCGAGCAGGCCGGCGCGCCGGGCGAGGACCATTCCGGCGAGCGGAAGCCCAACCTTTCCGCCAGGAGCCTGGCGGCGCGCGGCGATGCGCCCGACGGCAGCGAGGACGGCGCGCCGCAGGGCGGCGAATCAGCGGACGAAGGGGGCGAGGCGTGACAGCCTGCCCTGCCCCGCCATGCTGTAAAAGGTTGATGGAACCATGCTTGCAAAGCGCCGCGCTCATTCGGGGAGCGCGCAACGTGTGATCGGGAGGGGCGGGAGCATGAAGATGACGGGGATGATGGGGCTGCTGAAGGACGCTGGAAAGGACTTCATGGACGACGAGTGCCCGGTGCGGGCGGCGGCGCTCTCGTACTACATCGTGTTCTCGCTGCCGCCGCTGCTGATCCTGATCCTGCTGATCGCCAGCGCCGTGTTCGACCCGGCGGAGGTGCAGCGGGCGCTCATGGAGCAGATGGGCGGCTTCATGGGTCCGCAGGGCGCGCAGGAGATCGGCACCATCATGCAGGAGGCGGAGCGTCCGGGCGGCCGCGGGCTCAAGGCGGTGCTGGGGATCGCGGCGATCATCTTTGGCGCCACGGGGTCATTCCTGCAGCTGCAGGGCGCGCTGAACCGCGCCTGGGAGGTGGAGCCGGACCCCAGGCAGGGCGGGATCAAGAACATGATCTTCAAGCGCATCCTGTCGCTGGGGATGATCCTGGGGGTGGCGTTCCTGCTGCTGGTGTCGCTGGCGCTGAGCGCGGCGCTCTCGGCCATCGGTGGGATGATCGGGCGGCTGATCCCGGGCGGGTCGGAGGTGGTGGCGCACATCTTCAACTTCGTGCTGAGCTTCGTGGTGATCACGGGGCTGTTCGCGGCCATCTACAAGGTGCTGCCCGACGCAAAGATCAGCTGGAAGGACGTGCGGGTGGGGGCGGTGGTGACGGCGCTGCTGTTCACCATCGGCAAGTTCCTGCTGGGGCTGTACCTGGGGCGCAGCAACCCGGGCGAGGCGTTCGGGGCGGCGGGGTCGCTGGCGCTGCTGCTGGTGTGGATCTACTACTCGTCGATGATCGTGCTCTTTGGCGCCGAGTTCACGCAGGCGTGGGCCATTCGCCAGGGCGCCGGCATCGTCCCCAAGGAAGGCGCCCGGCGGATGAACGACGAGATCGGCGACCCGACGAAATCGCCGCTCGCCGCGCCGCAGCCGCTGCCGGGGCAGAAGCCGAAGTAGGCCCTCACCCGGCCCCTCACCCGGCTCGTTCCTCGCCTGCCCTCTCCCACAAACAGCGTGGGAGAGGGGATACACGTCGCACAGGCGCGTGGGGCGTTTTCGCGGGTATGGTGTGAGGGTGTGAGGGTGTGAGGGTGTGAGGGTGTGAGGGTGTGACGTGGCCGGGTTTGTCCCG
>DASQBH010000188.1:0-3610 GCA_035635315.1 Longimicrobium sp. | reverse complement strand
GGTGGCTCCGCTGGCGGCGCGTGAAGCCGGCGCGGAGTTCGTCGCCGTGGGCTTCGGGCCGGCGTACAGCCCGCTGGAGGAAGACGCGGAAGAAGTGATCGACGATCTGCGCACCCGCGGCTACGGCGACGACGTGATCGCAAAAGCGCGCCAGGTCGCCGCGGCCACGGCCGCCGTGGTGGCCTCCGGATTCCAGGGTGGATACGAAGAGTTGGCGCGCGTAAAGCGGGCGTACGGCGGCGAGCCCTGGTTCAGCGAGATCGAGGGCGAGTTCACCGGCGGCGTCCTCAAGACGGACGAGGCGGAACTGCGCGCCAGCGGCCGCGCCACCTGGGACAACCTGGGGCTGGAGTGGGGCCACGACGCCATGGCGGTGCTGCGGACGCTGGACGTGCCGCAGCTCTGGGTGCTGGGCGGCAGCGACGAGATCATGCCCCCGCGCCTGACCCTGGAGCGGCTCGCGCAGCTCCGCGCGGAGGGCAAGCCGATCCAGGTGGCCGTCTTTCCCGGCGCCGATCACCAGATGCTGGAGTTCGTGGTGCAGCCGGACGGCAGCCGCCGCTACACCCGCGCCACCGACGGCGCCTACCGCCTGCTGGGCGACTGGATGAAAGGCTGCCTCGCCCCTCCCTACGGCACTGCGACGTTTGACCCGCCCGTCACCGGAGCTCCCGCCGTCTGCGACTGAACGCGGGGAATGTGGAATCCAGCACACGGTCTGTCATTTCGACGGAGGCGCCTCGCCGGACCCCGCGGATGGATGCACGTACGGGATACAGATCCCGGAAAGGGATGACGATACCGCTTGATCAGTAGTTAAAGCAGGCCACCAGGTCAGGCGAGTAGATTTCTCAGTCGGTGCCAGGCGACGTGCGATCGCCTCCGGCTCTGGCCCGGCGACCCTGCGGGGGCTGCCGCACGCTGGATGCCCTTGTTGTGCAGGCTGGGCGGCAGGAACGGAAAAAGACTGATCTCACACCGAGTCAGCGGAGTGAACGGAGTTTTCTCCGTTGACTCCGCTGATTCTTTTGTGAGGCCAGATTCGTTCGGCCCAACTCCGCTGCAGATGCAACGGTGGCGATCTTCAGTGGGACGACGCGCTCTTCTGGACACTTTACGTTTCTGGTGCGAGGCTGCATCATTCCCCATTCGGTCGCTCCGTCTCACCCGACGCGGCCTTCGCAGTCCCTCCTCCTCCGGATTCAATGACCCGTCCGCTGTTGCTCCTGGCTGCCGCCGTGCACGTCCTGTCACTGACGGCGTGCGCCACCACGCGGTCCGCAGCCGACGGTCGCACCACCCTCCGGCCGTTCCGTGATGACGCCGAGATCGCGGCGTTTCACGACCGGCTTGCGGACGAGAGGGAGCGGCGGCTCGCGAAGTCGCCGTGGTTTCCCGGCGCTCTTCCATATCTACCTATGCCTCAGGATCCGCCTGCCGGAACGCCGAGCCAGCACGAGCCGGCCGTCTACGAGCAGTGGGTGATCCCCGCCGCGCAGCAGACGGGCGGAGACGTCCGCGAGACGGTAGGGATGGCCGGCGAGTTCATGGTGGTTCTGCGCCGGGGATGGCTGTTCACCCTGCGCGCCGTCGGCGACACGCTGCACCAGGTCTCGGTGGTTGACGCGTCGGGGCTCCCGGCCAGGCTGGGGACGGCATATCACGAACTGCTGATCTTGGGCGAGCACGTTGTGGTGATCGGGTCCAGCGGCCCGTTCTACGGCACGGAACTGGGCATTTTCCACGTGGGTCCCGACGGCCGGCTGGCGTACCGCGCCACGTATTTCCTGCTTACCGGTGAGCATGTCTACCACACCTATGCCGCGCGGATCGTGGACGGCCGGCTGGTGCTCTATGCGCCACACAAAGCGGGCGGACATCGTCGAAATGAGACCCATCGCCCCGCGCTGCACCGCTGGACCGGCGCGGACTCCATCGTCCATCTCGCGCCCGCGACGCGCGTGTACCGCCCCGCCGGCCGCATCTCCGAGACGGACGGGGTCGAACTGCACAGCGTGGCCGTATGCGACGTGGCCGGCGGCGAACTGCAGTGTGAATTCACGGGCCTGTACGCGCCGCCGGGGCGCCTCCACGTCTCCCACACCGCCGTGTACATCTGGACGCGGCAGGGAGGCGGTGAGCGGCCCGCCTCTGTCCTGTACCGCATGCCACTGGACGGCTCCGCCCCCACCGCGCTGCGCGTCTCCGGCACTCCCATGGACCCGTCCTCGTTCATGGAAAGCGCGGACGGGCACGTCCACGTGCTGGTGCAGACGGATGAGTCCGGCACAGGGATGTGGGGCGCCGGATACACGGCGGGCCGGCTGGCGCTGCTCCGTCTTCCCCTCTCCGAAATGGGCGACGGGAGCCGTGCCGCCACGACTGAGCGCTACCGCCCGCTGCCCGCGCCAGTCGGTGGGGAGTTGAAGGGCGGCTACGTGGGCAACTGGCTGATCTACGGCTCCGGTGCAAACTTGGGACAGCGTGTGGAGAGCACCCCCGCGGTCGCGGTGCGCTGGGCGGATGGACGCGGCCTGTCGCGGCTTACGCTTCCGCACGATCTGGAGCAGGTGGAGGCGATGGGCTCCGGCGCGGTGCTGGTGGGGAGTGACGGCGTGAACCTGCATTTCAGCACCCTGCGCCTGGGGCGCGACACCGCGGTGCTGGCGCACCGCTACACGCTCCCGGGTGAGCGGAGCAGCTTCGGCGCTTTCTACCGTCCGGATGCCGAAGACGTGGGGGTGCTCGGAGTGCTGGTGCGCGGTCCCCAACGTCCCAGGACCGAGCCCTGGCTCTATGGACCGGGCGGCATCCGGTTCCTGCGCAACCGGGACCTTCGTCTGGAGGAGATGGGGGAGCTGGTCGCCGGCCCGTTCCCGGGCGACGACGGCTGCCTGAGCAGTTGCCGCAACTGGTATGGCGACACGCGCCCGGTGTTCTGGCGCGGCCGCATCCTGGTGCTGCTGGGATACGAGATGGTGGAGGCCCGTGAAGAAGCCGCCCGCGTCCGCGAGGTGCGCCGCGCCCGCTTCGCGCCCCCGCTGCCCGCCGCGAACCTGCCGGGGGAATGGGCGTTCGAGGAGTACGTCGGCAATGGCCAGGGAGGCTCTGATTGCCGGCGCGGGACAATACGGGTGGACCGTGATGGCGACTCGCTCTCCGTTCACTACCGCCGGACGGGCGAATGCTCCGCCGACAGCGTCCGGATGAGCAGCGAGGGCGAGGAGAGTGGCGAGGGCCGGGTAACGGCGATGGGTCTGGCGTTTGAAGTGGGTACCTGCCGCTACTGGGGCTGGATGCGGGATCCGCTTCGACTCCGGGGTGAGGGCCGGTGCCGCATCGCCGGGCCGGACGGCTCCACGATGGAGGTCCGCACCGTGTGGAACGCGCAACGCCCCGCGCCGTAATCCCGCGTCCGCGAAGGCGATGTCATATCAGACCGAATTCTCCTCACGCAGATTCGCGCAGATCAGTAGTATGCAGGCTCTCGGCTGACTCTGCGTGATCTGAGACCAATCCCTTTACCGGAATCGGGATCACACGGAGTCGCCCCGCCGTCCGATGAGCGATCTGCTGCACAGGAGCAACGAGCAAGGCCCCGCCGATGATC
>DASQBH010000187.1:0-4913 GCA_035635315.1 Longimicrobium sp. | reverse complement strand
GCCGTTTTAGCCCCGGGTTTCAACCCGGGGTGCCGGCGGGGCACGACACCAGGCCGCACCGCACACATCCCCCGTTCACCCCCTCACCCGTTCACCCCTTCACCCGTTCACTCCCTCACCCGTTCACTCCATCTCCACCTGCCTCACCTCCAGGATCTCCGGCTTGCTGGCCAGCAGCTCGATCACGTCCTGCGGGATGCGGCTGTCGACGGAGACGGCGGCCAGGGCCTCGCCGCCCACCTGCAGGCGCGCCTGGTGGTACTCGGCGATGTTCACGCCCGCCTCGCCCAGCAGCGTGCCCACCCGGCCGATGACGCCCGGGACGTCGCGGTTGCGCAGGACGAGCATCACCCCGCGGGGCGCCACGTCCACGCGAAAGGGGCCGATGCGGATGATGCGGCCGTGCGTCTCTCCCAGCACGGCGCCGCCCACGCGGATGCTGCGCTCGCCGCCCTCCAGCCGCAACTCGATCTCCTCCCCCAGCTCGCCGCGCCCGTCCACGTGCGTCGACGCCGTCTCGATCCCCCGTTCCGCCGCCACGTACTGCGCGTTCACCAGGTTGATGGCGCGGCGCTCCACCACGTCGCGCATGGCGCCCTGCAGCGCCGCCAGCAGCAGCGGCCGCGGCGCCTCGGCGCGGGCGCCGGTGTAGCGCACCTCCAGCGACGTCAGCGCGCCCGGCACCAGCGCGCGTCCCAGCCGGCCGAGCCGGTCGGCCAGCGCCAGCAGCGGCCGCAGCTCGCGCATCCCCGCGCCGCCCACGCTGGTGGCGTTCATGGCGGCGCTCAGGTCGCCGCTGACCAGCGCGTCGCGCACGGCCTCGCACGCCTCGATGGCCACGTTGCGCTGCGCGTCGCGGGTAGATGCGCCCAGGTGCGGCGTGAGGACCAGATTGGGCACGGAGCGCAGGGGGTGGTCCGCGGGGAGCGGCTCGTGGTCGAACACGTCCAGCGCGGCGCCGGCGATCCGCTTTCTCGTCAGCGCCTCCACCAGCGCGTCCTCCACCACCACGCCGCCGCGGGCCAGGTTCAGCACGTACGCGTCGCGCGGCAGACGCGCCAGCTCCGCCGCGCCGATCATTCCCTTCGTTTCCGTGCTCAGGGGCACGTGGACGGTCAGCACGTCGCCGCGGTCCAGGGCGTCGGCCAACCGCTCCATGCGCTCGATCGCCAGCTCCTCGAAGCGGCCGGGGCCCACGTAC
This sequence comes from Longimicrobium sp., assembly GCA_035635315.1. GTDB lineage: Bacteria > Gemmatimonadota > Gemmatimonadetes > Longimicrobiales > Longimicrobiaceae > Longimicrobium. The sequence goes on along the minus strand of DASQBH010000187.1, from coordinate 3,712 downwards.
GGGTCGTAGCCGATGACGTGCATCCCGAACGCGCGCGCCCGCCGCGCCATCTCGCTGCCGATGCGGCCCACGCCGATGATGGCCATCGTCTTTCCCCGCAGCTCCACGCCGCCCAGCTTCGAGCGGTCCCATCGCCCCGCGTGCATGGACTCCCACGCCTGCGGCAGATTGCGCACGAGGCCGATCAGCACCCCGAACGCCAGCTCGGCCACGGAAACGGTGTTGCCGCCGGGTGCGTTGATGACGGCGATCCCCAGCTCGGTGGCGGTGGGGAGGTCGACGTTGTCCACGCCCACCCCGGCGCGGCCGATCACCTTGAGCCGCTCGCCGCGCTGCAGCAGCTCGCGGCTCACCCGGGTGGCGCTGCGGCCGATGAAGGCGTCGTACTCGCCGATCTCCTCCAGCACCTCGGCCGCGGGGCGGGTGGGCTTCTCGATCACCTCGATCATGGGGTGCGCGCGCAGGATGGCGACGCCCTCGGGGTCGATCTCGTCCGTCACCAGGACGCGGTAGCGGTTCGTCATCCCAGCACCTCTTCCAGCGCCGCGAGCAGCGCATCCAGCTCATCCACCGTGTGGTCTCCCATGTGCCCGATGCGGAACGTGGTGTCCTTCAGCTTTCCGTAGCCGGTGCCCAGCGTCCAGCCGCGCTCCGTCATCCCCGCGCAGATCTCCGTTCCGCTCTTTCCTTCGCCCACCGCGATGGTCGTCACCGTGGGCGAGCGGCGGCCGGGGGGCGCGAACAGGGTGAGGCCCCAGCGCGGGCCCTGCTCCTCGACCCAGGTCCAGGTGCGCTCCGCCATGGTCCAGTGCCGCAGCGCCCGCGCCTCCACGCCTTCGGCCGCGATGCGCGCGGCCTGCGCGGCCAGGGCGTAGATCAGCGAGACGGCGGGGGTGTTGGGCGTCTGGTGCTTGCGCCAGTACGCGTCGAACTCCAGCAGGTCGAAGTACTGCCCGCGGCCCGTGAGCGTCCTGGCCCGGTCCATCATCCGCTCCGACGCGGCGCCGAACGCCAGCCCCGGCGGCAGCGCCATGGCCTTCTGCGACCCGGTGAGAAGGAAGTCGAGCCCCCAGCTCTCCGCCTCCACCAGCATCCCCCCCACGCTGGTGACGCCGTCGACGAGGAGCAGGATCTCGTCGCCCGTCTCCCGCTCCGCGCGGCGCACCGCGTCCGCGATCTCCACCAGGGGGTCCAGGACGCCGGTGGAGGTCTCGGAGTGCACCACCGTCACCGCATCGAATCCGCCACGGAGCAAACGCTGGAAGACCTCGTCGGGCGTGTGCGCGTGGCCCATGGGCACGTCGTACGTCACCACCTTGCGTCCGCAGCCGCCCACCAGGTCGCGAAAGCGCTCGCTGAACGCGCCGTTCACCAGCGACAGCGCCCGCCGCCGCACGCCGTTGCGCACCGCGCCCTCCATCAGCCCGGTGGCGGAGGCGCTGGCGACGTAGACGGGGCGCGAGGTGCGAAAGACGTCGCGCAGCACGGGATCCACCGCGCGCAGCATGGACGACAGCTCCGGCCCGCGGTGGCCGATGACGGGGTGCGTCATGGCGGCCAGCACGTCAGGGTGCACCTCGGTGGGGCCGGGAAGAAAGAAGCGCCCGAAGTCCGTCCGTGGCGGCAGGTCCAGCATGGTGTCGGTCACGGTGTTCGCGTACGTGGGTAGATGATGGACACTGGTGCTGCTCTCCGGTTCCGCGCGCTTCGACGGGCACAGAGGTCCGCCCCCTCCGCTCGCTCAGGCTCGCACCTCCCCCAAAACTGCTGGGGAGGTTGGGGTGGCCGATAGCCCAGGGCGCGTCCGCGAGGGCCCTCACCCGCTCGCTCAGGCTCGCACCCTCTCCCGCAAGCGGGAGAGGGTATAAACGGCATACACGGGGGTGCGCTCCGGAAGCCACCCTCTCGCGTTCTCCCTCCCCCGCGCGGTTTGCGGGGGAGGGCCGGGGAGGGGGGCGCCGGCCCCTCGCGTCCGACCCTCCGGAGCTCACCGGAGGCTGCCTTGCAGTCCGCGCAGGCGGACTTCGTGAATTTCCAGCCGCGGTTTCAACCGCCGAACTCGGAGTCCGCCGCCCCGCTCCTCACCCTGCCGCCGCGCCGGTCGTGTCCGCTTCCCGCAGCAACCCTGCCCATGGGGTGTCCGCCAGCCGCGCGCGGTCCTCCGCGGAGCAGGCCAGGGCGAGGACGGCGGCCAGGCTGGGCTCGCGCAGCACGTAGTCGGCCCCGTCCACGGCGGCGGGGCGGGCGACCACGCCGGTGTAGGCGGCGAACGCGTCCACGGCGGGGCGCGCCTCGCGGTCGGTGGCGCCGTCGCCCACCAGCAGCGCGGGGCGGGGAAGGCCCCACGCGCCGATCACCTGCGCCTTGCCGTTGCTGCGCGCCAGCGGCGACGCGGCGTCGAAGCCGGCGTACGCGCCCTCCGCGTCGAAGTCGATCGCCACCGCGGCCGCGTCCGCATCCTCCAGCCCCAGCTCGCGCGCGACGGCGAGCACCGCCGGCAGCAGTCCGCCGGAGACAATGCGCACCGTCTTGCCCAGCCAGCGCAGCGCCGCCACCGTCTCGCGCGCGTGCGGCACGAGCGTGCGGACGTAGGTGCGCCCCACCTCGTCCACCTGCGCGCGCGTGGGCTGGATGATCCGCAGCCGGCGGCCGTACACCTCCTCCAGCGGCACGGAGCCGTCCATCGCCGCGTCGGTGAGCGCCGTGATCTGCGCCCGGAAGGGGCCGGAAAGCTCGTCGATCCCCTCCACCGCAACCAGGGTGGAGTCGCAGTCGAAGACCACGGAGGCAAAGCCGGTCATTCCGCGCCGTGCAGGGGGTGGATGGGCCGCCGCGCGCCGCGCACGCCGCCAGCCCGGGCACGGTGGGGAAATGAGCGGCGCTCCGCAAGGCGCGGGGGTGGTGTGAGGGTGTGATGGGTGGGGAGAGGGTGCGAGCTGCGTCCGCGGGAGCCCTCACCCGCTCGCTCAGGCTCGCACCCTCTCCCGCAAGCGGGAGAGGGTATAAACGTCGCGAACACCTGCGGCGCGTCTCCGCCGCTACGCCCCTTGCTGACGCGCCCGGCCTACCCACCCGCGCAGGCCCGCGCCGACCCGAGCAGGTGAAGCCCCGCCGGGTTAGCTCCGCGAGCCCAGGGCGGGGCTTATCGCCGTTCCAGCCCGGGATTCATCCCGGGGTGGCGGGGGCGTGGAGGCCTGCGATGTCGCGGGGTTGGTTCGGTGATGACGGTGGGTTCGGCAACGCGTTCCCGCGGGTGCCTCCCGGGCGGGTAAACCCGCGGCTGGAAAGGCGAAAAGCCCCGCAAACCACGCGGGGCTTCGCGTCGGATGGTGCGGAGTGCACCCGCGACGCATCTCGTTGGCGCACCGGGGATCTCCAGGCGCGCCGGCCCGCGCCGACCCGAGCAGGTGAAGCCCCGCCGGGCGAGCTCCGCGAGCCCAGGGCGGGGCTTATCGCCGTTCTAGCCCCGGGTTTCAACCCGGGGTGGGGAGGGCGGGGTCGCGCCCCCGTTGTCTCCGCGCCCCCGTGTCCCCCCGTATCCCGTATCCCGTATCCCGTATCCCGTATCCCCGTATCCCCGTATCCCCGTATCCCCGTGTCCCCATGTCCCCATGTCCCCATGTCCCCATGTCCCCATGTCCCCATGTCCCCATGTCCCCATGTCCCCATGTCCCCATGTCCCCATGTCCCCTTTCCCGTGTCCCGCGGCACC
>DASQBH010000186.1:0-2853 GCA_035635315.1 Longimicrobium sp. | reverse complement strand
GGGCCTCAGAATGACATGGCTTGGGTCGCTCCGCATCGGCGGAAACGCACCGCGGGCGGATGAGACGTTTACACCCTCTCCCACGCTGTTTGTGGGAGAGGGTGCGAGCCTGGGCGAGCGGGTGAGGGCCCGGGTGGGGGCCCCTACGGCGCCTTCGGCTGTCCACCGGCCGGCGGCGCGGTCGCGGGGACGCTGTCCGGCTGGGTGGCGCCGCTGGTGGCGGGGGCGGGCGTGGGGGCCGCGCCACCGCCAGCGATGGTGTCGCGCGAGTCCAGCTGCTCCAGGTGGATGGTGGTGTCTACCACGATCCCCATCCGGGCCGCCTCTTCGGGCGAGAGCGCCTTGGCCTCCGTCTGCACCTGCTCCGCCGACATCCCGTCCTCCCACTGCGTGTTGGCCGTATCCATCTTCACGGCCCCCCGCTCCGCGTCGCCTCCGCGCCCCGGACACGCGGCCAGCACCAGGCACGCGGCCGGGAGAAACACGGAGAATGGACGGCGCAGGATCGGCTTCGGCATGGTTGCACTCCGAACTGTGTGTGCCAGGAAAAAAAGATCGAGACGGCGGCGGGCGGGCGTCAGGCGCGCTGCCCGTCGCCCTCCAGAAAGTCGCGGACGCGCTCCCATACCTCGGCGGCGCGCTCCCAGTGCGGCAGTCCCCCCGTGGGCAGCCCCACCACCTGCACGTTGGGGCGGCCGTCCAGCTCCGGCAGGCGGTCGTAGCTCTCCTGGCGGCGGCTCTCCACCGTGCCGTGCACCACCAGCACCGGCTGCCGCAGCCGGCGGAAGGTGTCGCCCGCGTCGCGCGGGAACATCCGCCCGCTCAGAAAGTCGTCCAGCGGGAACGCCGCGCCGTCCATCCGCGACGTCTCCGCCCCGAACTCCACGAACTCCTCGGGCACCCCGAACTCGGGGGTGAACAGGTTCTCCTCCGCGAACCGGTACAGCGCCTCGGGCGTCGTAAGCCGGTCGTAGAAGGCCCGCTGCACGCCGGGAAGGGTGAACAGCAGCCGCGACCAGATGCGCGGGATGGCGGGCGGGTCCTTGCCCAGCCCCGACGGCTCGATGGCCGCCAGCGCGTGCACCAGGTCCGGCCGGCGCCGCGCTACCTCGGCCGCGTACGCCGCCCCCAGCGACAGCCCCACCACGTCCGCGCCCCCCGCGGGGCGCACGACGCGCTCCAGGAAGTGCTGCAGCTGGTCTTCCATCAGCCCGGGGTCGTACGCCAGCTCCGGCCGGTCGCTGTGGCCGAACCCGATCCACTCCAGCGCGTACAGCGGCCGCTCCGTGTGCTTGCGAAAGGCGCGCACCAGCGGCCGCATCTCGTGCGCGCTGGCCACCGCGTTGATGGAGTGCAGAAAGACCACCGGCCGCCCCGTGCCCTCGCGCACGTAGTAGGCGTAGTGGACGTCGCCCCACTTCTGGTACTGGATGGGAAGCCCCAGCGCGTTGGGCAGCTCCGTCACCGGCCGCCGCCGCGCACGCCGCGCGCCGAACACGTACACCGCGTAGGCGGCGGCCGCGGCCGCGCCCAGCCCGGCGGCGGCGCGGCGTGGCGTCACCAGCGGCTTTTTGCCCTTTTCCTCGTCCCTCGGCCCCTCGTCTCGGTCCGCCATCCCCGTGGCCCTTTCGCCCGTGCTGCCGTCCAGTGAACCTATCGTGCAATCCCCGTGCAAACGGAAAAGCCCGGCGAGCGCGCCGGGCCGTCCTTCCGTTCCTCCACCCCCCGCCGGCCCCCCGGCGTCAGCGCTGCGCCTGCGCGTCGACGGCCTGCGCGGCCTGCGGCGTAAGCCCCTGCTGCGCCCAGCGGAAGAGCGAGTCTTCGCCCACCTTGGCCCAGTCCATCGCCCCGCCCTTGATGCCGGCGGTAAAGAAGAGGATGACCACCAGCGCCGCCGCCGCCGCCACGCCCACGAACGCCGGGCGCGAGAGCCGCGCCTCGGCGTGCTCGTCGGCGCTGCGGGCCGGGCGCATGTACATCACCACGATCACCCGCAGGTAGTAGAAGTACGACACCAGCGACGACAGCACCAGGATCACCGCCAGCGAGGGCACGTCGAAGCGCACCAGCGCCCGCAGGATGTACAGCTTGCCCAGGAACCCGGCCGTGAGCGGAAAGCCCGCCAGCGACAGCAGGAAGATGGAGAGCATGGCCGCCAGCCACGGCTTTTGCGACGCCAGCCCGGCGTAGTCCTCCAGCGTGACCCGCTCCTCCGTTCCCCGCGCGTTGGCGATCACGATGCCAAAGGCGCCCGCCGTCATCAGCGTGTACACCAGCAGGTAGAACAGGAACGCCGAGGTGCCCCCCGCGAACCCCGCCAGCACCGCCGCCAGCAGGTACCCCGCGTGCGCGATGGACGAGTACGCCAGCATGCGCTTGAGCGAGCCCTGCGTGAGTGCCAGCAGGTTTCCCGCCACCATGGTCACCGCCGCCAGCAGGTACACCGGCCGCGCCCAGTCGCCGAAGTTGCCGCCGAAGCCCACCAGGAACACGCGGATCAGCGAGGCGAACGCCGCCGCCTTGACCCCCGTGGCCATGAGCGCCGTTACCGGCGTGGGCGCGCCCTCGTAGGCATCGGGCGTCCACATGTGGAAGGGAATGGCCGCCACCTTGAAGCCAAAGCCCACCAGCACCAGCGCCATCCCCGCCAGCAGCATGGTGTCCTGCCGCTGGTTCTGCAGCAGGTCCGCAAAGAACACGCGGATGTTCGTCGTCCCCGTGGCGCCGAAGACGAGGGCGATGCCGTACAGGAAGAACGCGCTGCTGAAGGCGCCCAGCAGGAAGTACTTGAGCGCCCCCTCGGTGCTGCGCGGGTCCATCCGGTCAAAGCCCACCAGCACGTAGATGGCGACC
>DASQBH010000185.1:0-2457 GCA_035635315.1 Longimicrobium sp. | reverse complement strand
CGCCTCGGCGCGCTCGCTGCCGCGGGCCACGCCCAGCACCGAGATGCGGCTGCGCACCGCCAGCCGGCGCTCCAGCCGCAGCCCCGGCATGCTGCCCGTGAGCTCGTTCAGCGAGACGCCGTCCTTGAGCTTGATCAGGATCTCGCCGGGCACCACCTCTTCGGGCGCCTGCTGAAGCGCGAGCGGGTCGGGGCGCGCTTCGGTGGAGGGTGCGGAGGGCTGGTCCGAGCACGCAGCCAGGCCCAGTGCGAGCAGCCCGGCGGCTGCCATACGGGAGTGGGACATGTGGTATTTCCTCCAGAAGGAGTGGGGGGACGCGGAACGCGCCAAGAGGGCGCTCGTTCCGTGACCAAACATATGGCAACCGGCATGCCACTCCTTTTCTGACCTAACGTTATTTGCACCAGCTGGATTTTTCCTCATCCGGCTCAATCTGTTTCTGCACCATCCAGGTGCGCCGTGCACCATTCCAGTGCGGAACATTGGGCAGATTTTCGGAACAAACAAAGGAACCCGATGCGGTGCTTCGACTGCGCGATGACCCCTCGCTGAGGAGGGGTTTTTCCTGGAAGTCGCTCGGTGAGCGGAGAGTAAAGCTTTGTCTATGATTATCGTAAGAAGACAGTATGTTAGTAATACGACTTCATGGGATGATCTCCTTCGAAGGATTCGGGACGTGTGGAGCCGTATTCCCCTTCACCCCTTCACCTCTTCGCCCCTTCGCCCCAACACCGCCCCCCTCCCACGGGGCCTGCCCCTTGCCGCCGCCCGCCCGCAAAACCTACTCTTCACCCCGGACGGAGCGTGGCGTCATGCTTTTCGCGAGGTCCAGGACTCCACGGACGAACGTCGAATTCCCATACAGATGCCCCGACTTCAGCTGCTGCACCTGGCCCACGCCCGCTCGGGCGACAAGGGCGACACGGCCAACGTGGGCGTCATCGCCCTGCGCCCCGAGTTCTACCCCCTCCTGGTGGAGCAGCTGACCACCGACCGCGTAAAGAAGCACTTCGAGGGGATCGTCCACGGCGCCGTGGAGCGCTTCGAGCTGCCGAACCTGGAGGCGCTCAACTTCCTCCTCCACAACGCGCTGGGCGGCGGCGGCACGGTGAGCCTCAAGACCGACGCGCAGGGAAAGGTGCTTTCCACCGCGATCCTGCGGATGGAGGTGGACGTCCCCGACCACATCGCCCGGCTGGCCGAAGCGGGCGCCGGCTCGTGAGCGCCGCCGGGCCGCTGCGGGTCCGCGACGAGGGCGGGGTGCGCCGCCTGGTCCTGAACCGCCCGGACAAGCGCAACGCCCTGAACGCGGAGCTCATCGCCGCCCTCAAGTCCGCGCTGCGCGAGGCGGATGGGGACGATGCCGTGCGCGTGGTCGCCATCGAAGGGGAGGGGAAGGACTTCTGCTCCGGCGCGGACCTGTCGGCGCTGCGCAAGATCGCCGAGTCGTCGGTGATGGAGAACCTGGAGGACGTGGATGAGCTGGCGGAGCTCTTTCTGCTCCCCCGGCGGATGCGCAAGCCGGTGGTGGCGTGCGTGCGCGGCCGGGCGCTGGCGGGGGGATGCGGGCTGGCGACCGCGTGCGACATCGTCCTGGCGGCGGATACGGCGGAGTTCGGCTATCCCGAGGTGCGCATCGGCTTTGTGCCGGCGATGGTGATGGCCATCCTGCGCCGCAACGTAAGCGAGAAGCGCGCGTTCGAGCTGATCGTCACCGGGCAGCCGATCGCGGCGGCGGAGGCGGAGCGCATCGGGCTGATCAACCACGCCTGGCCGGACACGGACTTCGACCGTCAGCGCGACCTGCTGCTGGCGGACCTGGCGGCGCGCAGCCCGTCGGCGGTGCAGCTTTCCAAGCGGCTGCTGTACCACGCCGACGGGATGGGCTTCGAGGCGGCGCTGCGCTCCGGCGCCGACGTGAACGTGGTGGCGCGGATGACGGACGACATGAAGGCGGGGGTGGCGCGCTTTCTGGAGCGCGCGTGAGGGACCGCGCCCGCCGCGAGCCGGATCCTTTCCTGGACTGGAAGATCCGCATCTTCTTCGGCGGCGGCCTTCTGCTTGTCGCGGGAGTGCTTCTGGGCTACCGCGTGCTGGTGCTGCTGGCCATCGTGGTGCTCCTCGTCGGTCTGTTCGCGACGACCATCCTGGGCAAGCGGCACAGCCGGGCGCGGGAGATGGAGGAGATGGAGGACGACGAAGGGGAGGGCGACGCGGAGGACCCGCAGAGGGGCCCTCACCCGCTCGCTTAGGCTCGCACCCTCTCCCGCAAGCGGGAGAGGGTATAAACGTCGCGAAAACCTCAGCGGCGTTCCCGCAGTTGAAGCCCCGTCCGGCGAGCGCCAGCGAGCCGGGACGGGGCTTGCCGCTTTCCAGCCGCGGGTTTACCCGCCCGACTCGAACCCATCCGGCGACGCCCTTCCTCCGGCTCGCACTCTCGCACTCTCGCACTCTCGC
>DASQBH010000184.1:0-6778 GCA_035635315.1 Longimicrobium sp. | reverse complement strand
GCACGCGCGCGAGGGGCTGCTGCTGGCGGGCGACATCGGGGGCACCAAGACGGTGCTGGCGCTGGTCTCGCAGGCGGACGGGGCGGCGCAGGTGGTGGCCGAGGCGGTGTTCCCCAGCCGCGAGTACGGCACGCTGGAGACGGTGGTGGCCGCCTTTCGCGCCGCGCACCCGGCGCCCGTGCGCCGCGCCGCGTTCAGCGTGGCGGGGCCGGTGATCGGCGGGCACGCGCACATCACCAACCTTCCCTGGCGGCTGGACGAGGGCGTGCTGGCGGGGCACCTGGGCGTGGGCCAGGTGCTGCTGGTGAACGACCTGCAGGCCACGGCGTACGCCATCCCGCACCTGGGCCCCGAGCAGGTGACGCAGATCCTGCCCGGCGAGGCGGACCCGGACGGCGTGCGCGCGGTGGTGGCCGTGGGCACGGGGCTGGGCGAGGCGATGCTGGTGCCGGATCCCGCCGGCTTCCTGGCCCTGCCCACGGAAGGCGGCCACACGGACTTCGCCCCGCGCGGCGCGCTGCAGCGGCGGCTGCTGGCGCACCTGTCGCGCGCGTCGGAGCACGTGAGCTACGAGCACGTCTGCTCGGGGATGGGGATCGCCACCCTCTACCGCTTTCTGGCCGATCTTCCCGGCGCTCCTCCTCCCCCTCCGGCCCTGGCCGCGCGGCTGGCGGCGGGCGGGGACGTAACGCCGGCGCTGGTGCAGGCGGGGATGGACCGTGAATCCGGGTGCACCGTCTGCCGGCGGACGCTGCGGCTGCTGGCCGGGATCCTGGGCGCGGAGGCGGGGAACGCCGGGCTGCGCAGCCTGGCGACGGGCGGCGTGTACCTGGGCGGCGGCATTCCGCCCCGCATCCTTTCCGTGCTGCGCGGCCGCGCCTTCCGCGACGGGTTCCTGCGCAAGGGCCCCATGTCGCGGCTGATGGAGCGTATTCCCGTGCACGTGATCCTGGAGCCGCGCGCGGCGCTGCTGGGCGCCGCGCGGTACGGGATGGCGATGGCGTAGCGAGGGCGGAGGCGGGGGCGGACGCAGGGCATCGAGCGAGGGGATGGACCGCGTCCGCGACGCGGGGGCCCTCTCCCCCGCCGACTTCGCCGCTCGTTCCTCGCGCTCGCGGCGACCCCTCCCCCAAACTGCGGGGGAGGGGTGGTGAGGTAGAGGTCGGCGCGTTCACGGGCAGGCTGGCGCGGGATGGTGGGCGCCCCCCTCCCCGGCCCTCCCCCACAAACTGCGTGGGGGAGGGAGAACGGCAGAGAGTTTGTCGTGCGGGATCGAATTCTCCCCTCTCCGTGAGGAACGAACGGGGAGGGGCCGGGGGAGGGGCACCCCGCGGGCGCCAGTTCGATCTCCGTCGCCGAGCCTCGATCGATCCGGCTACCCAACCTCCCCCAGCAGTTTTGGGGGAGGTGGGCGAGGTTTTCGAGCCCGGAGGCGGCGCTCTCGGAACTCGCCACCGCGCCCCGAACCACGCCGATTCGCATCCATCGACCGCATCACCGAGCTCCACCGACTCCGCACCTCACGATCCTCCAACCCCCGCGGCACCCGTGACACGGATCCAGCTGCAGCTCATCGACTACGTCATCCTGGCCCTTTACTTCGCCTTCGTGGTGGGGATCGGGGTGGCGCTCAAGCGCTACATGCGCTCGTCCACGGACTTCTTCCTGTCTGGGCGCTCCATCCCCGCGTGGGTGGCGGGGCTGGCGTTCCTGAGCGCCAACCTGGGCGCGCAGGAGGTGATCGGGATGGCGGCGTCGGGCGCCAAGTACGGCATCGCCACCAGCCACTTCTACTGGATCGGCGCCATCCCGGCGATGGTGTTCGTGGGCGTGTTCATGATGCCGTTCTACTACGGCTCGCGCGCCCGCAGCGTCCCCGAGTACCTCAAGCTGCGCTTCGACGAAAAGACGCGCGGGTTCAACGCCATCACCTTCGCGGCGATGACGGTGTTCTCGTCCGGCATCAGCATGTACGCCATGGGGCTGCTGCTGGGGGTGCTGCTGGGGTGGGACTTCAACTTCAGCGTCCTGGTCAGCGCCCTCATCGTCCTTGCCTACATCTTCCTGGGCGGGCTGACGTCGGCCATCTACAACGAGGTGCTGCAGTTCTTCCTGATCGTCGCCGGCTTCATCCCCCTGGTGTACCTGGGGATGCAGGACGTGGGCGGATGGAGCGGGCTCACGGAGCGGCTGGCGGTGACGGCGCAAAACGCGGGGTTCGCGCCGGGCGCCTACACGCAGTCGTGGCAGCACATGGGGAGCCCGGCCAGCAACCCCATGGGCGTGGAGGTGTTCGGCCTGGCGATGGGACTGGGCTTCGTGCTCAGCTTCGGCTACTGGACCACGGACTTCCTCGTCGTGCAGCGGGCGATGGCGGCGGACAGCATGTCGGCCGCGCGGCGCACGCCGCTGATCGCCGCCTTTCCCAAGATGCTCTTTCCCATCCTGGTGATCCTGCCGGGGATGATCGCCATCGCGCTTACGACGCAGGCGGGCGCCAGCGGGTTCGCGCTTCCGGCCAAGGCGGACGGCACGCTGAACTACGACCTGGCCATCCCGCTGATGCTGGGCCACTACTTTCCGCCGGGGATGCTGGGGCTGGGGCTTACCGCGCTGATGGCGAGCTTCATGAGCGGCATGGCGGGGAACGTGACCGCCTTCAACACGGTGTGGACGTACGACATCTACCAGGCGTACATCAAGAAGGGCGCGAGCGACCAGCACTACCTGTGGATGGGGCGGATGGCCACGGTGGGCGGCATCGCGCTGAGCGTGCTGACGGCGTACGCCACGACGGCGTTCAACAACATCATGGACATGCTGCAGCTGGTGTTCGCATTCGTGAACGCCCCGCTGTTCGCCACCTTCCTTCTCGGCATGTTCTGGCGGCGCACCACTGGCCACGGCGCCTTCGCGGGGCTGGTGGCGGGGACCAGCGCGGCGGCCATCCACCACGGCCTCACGCTCCCCGCCAGCGCGACGGGCGCGGGGATCAAGGGCGGGTGGCTGGGGCTGGTGAACACCTATCCCAGCGAGATGGCGCAGAACTTCTGGACGGCGATCTGGGCGTGGACCGTCTGCTTCGTGATCACCATCGTCGTCAGCCTGGTGACGAAGCCGCGGCCGGCGGAGGAGCTGCGCGGGCTGGTGTATTCGCTGACGGAGCGGCCGAAGGACGAGGGCGAGCCGTGGTACAAGCGCCCGGGCCCGCTGGCGGCGCTGGTGCTGGGGATGACGCTGGTGCTCAACGTGATCTTCTTCTAAGGGACAGGGAGCGATGAATCTCGACATCCGGCTGCCGATCGGCGCCCTGTTCACGCTGCTGGGGCTGCTGCTGGTGGGGTACGGGCTGATGAGCGACGCGGCGGTCTACGAGCGCTCGCTGGGGCACAACATCAACGTCAGCTGGGGGATCCCGGTGCTCCTGTTCGGCGCGCTCTTCCTCTGGCTGGGCCGCAAGGGCGCCGGCACCTCGCGCCTCGCCGAGGACGACCCCGAAGGCCGCGCCACCGAAGAGCGCGAGCACGCCCTGGGACTGGAGCGCGAGGACGGGCCGCGGCGGCCGCACGGGCACTGACCGGGGCGGTTCGGCACGGTCCGAGGTCCGCCCCCTCCGCTCGCTCAGGCTCGCACCTCCCCCAAAACTGCTGGGAGAGGTTGGGGTAGGGCAGGGGACGCGGCGTTTCCGGACGGGACGGAGCGGGATGGTGGGCGCCCCCCTCCCCGGCCCTCCCCCACAAACTGCGTGGGGGAGGGAGAACGGCAGAAAGCTTGTCGCTGCGGGATCGAATTCTCCCCCTCTCCCGGCGCAGTTTGCCGGGGGTGGGGGACCGCGGACGCAGCGGGCGCCTGCCAACCCGCGATCGAATTCTCCCCTCTCCGTGAGGAACGAACGGGGAGGGGCCGGGGGAGGGGCACCCCGCGGACGCAGTTCGACCTCCTTCGCAGCGCTGCGATTTTTCCCGATCCACCCCACATCACCACGAGCGCATGAATCTTCCTCTCCGCACCCTGATTCCGGGAATCGTCGCGCTCACCGTGGGGGCGGGTGCCGTGGATACGCAGGCGCAGACGCCGCTGTACCGGTCGGACGCGTTCACCGTCACCCGCACCTCGGTGCAGCAGGGGCGGTGGACGGCGACGGCGCTGTCGCGCGACAGCATCGTCAGCACGTATCCGCGCGCGGGGCGGGAGATGCACTTCCGCTTCAGCCTCAACGGGCTGGACAACGAGTTCCCGTCGGGGACGGAGCACACGCTGTACATCCGCCCCGCGAACGGCCGCATCGACTCGCCCGTCTACGTCTTCGGGCAGGAGCAGCCACCGTTCATCCCCACCCCGGAGGCGTACCCAACCAGCGAAGAGGGCGTGGCGCAGGTGCGCATCAGCCTGGACCTGCGCCACGTGCGGCAGGCCCTGGAGCGCACGGGTTCGTACGATCCGCCGTACGGCGAGCCGATCCGCCGGCTGGACGCCGTCTACGCCATCGGCGACGTGGAGCCGCTCAGCTGGGACGCCCGCATGCTGCGCCCCGGCGGGCCGGCGCAGCTGACGGACCCGGACGACGACGGCATCTACACGCTTACGCTGCCCGTGGAGGCGCAGTACACGCGGCCGCTGGCGGGCGAGGGACGCGCGGTGTGGCGGCGGCAGGCGGACATCTCCGCGTTTCCCCAGCTTCGCTCGCCGGAGCTGCTGGTCGAGGCGCTGTACAACCTGTCGCTGGAAGAGCTGACACAGCTGGTGCGCGAGGACGGTGCGCTCTCCGCGGGCGCCAAGTGGCCCGGCGTGTGGACGCGCGACGTGGCGTATTCCTCCGTCCTGGCGCTGGCCATCGTGGCGCCGGACGCGGTGCGGCGCAGCCTGATGGCCAAGGTGGACAGCGCCCGCCGCATCATCCAGGACACGGGGACCGGCGGATCGTGGCCGATCTCCACCGACCGGATGACGTGGGCGCTGGCGGCGTGGGAGCTGTACGCGGTGACCGGGGACCAGGAGTGGCTGCGCAAGGCGTACGACATCATCTCCCGATCCGCCGCGGCCGACCGGCACGCCATCTTCGACCTGTCGACGGGGCTGGTGAAGGGCGAGACGTCGTTCATGGACTGGCGGGAGCAGAGCTACCCCCGCTGGATGGACCCGCGTGACATCGCCCAGTCCGCGGCGCTGAGCACCAACGTGGTCCACGCGGCCACCTACCGCATCCTGGCGGACATGGCGGACGCGCTCGGCCACCCGTCCGACGACTGGACGGAAGTGGCGGAGGGGATCGAAGCGGCGATCCAGCAGCACCTTACGCTGCCGCACACCGGCCACCACGCCGTCTTTCGCTACGGGCGCGCGGCGGCGACGCTGGAGCCGCGGTCCGACGCGCTGGCGGAGGCGCTGCACATCATCTACGGCCGGCTCTCCACCGAAGCCCGGGCCGCGGCGGCCGCGTCGCTCCCGGTGGTGGAGTTCGGCGCGCCGACGTTCTGGCCGTACATCCCGCAGGTCCCCGTCTACCACAACGGCGCGCTGTGGCCGTTCGTCAGCGCGTTCTGGGCCTGGGCGTCGGCGGATGCGGGGAGCACGGCGGGGGTGGAGCACGGGCTGGCCTCCATCTATCGCCCCGCCGCGCTCTTTCTGACCAACAAGGAGAACATGGTGGCCAGCACCGGCCACTTCGACGGCACGGAGCTCAACAGCGACCGGCAGCTGTGGAGCGTGGCGGGGAACCTGGCCACGCACTACCGCGTGCTCTTCGGAATGCGGTTTCGCCCCGACCGGTTGGAACTGCGCCCCATGGTGCCGCCCGCGTACGGCGGCGAGCGGACGCTGAGCGGCCTGCGCTACCGCGGCGCCGTGCTGACGATCACCGTGCGCGGCCACGGCGACGCGGTCGCGGGCGTGCGGCTGGATGGACGGCCGGTGGAGCGCGCCGAGATCCCCGCGACGCTGGCGGGCGCGCACACCATCGAGATCCAGATGAACGGCCGCTGGACGCCGACCACCATCAACCGGGTCCGGAACCACTGGACCGCGGAGACGCCCGCTGTGCGGAGGGAAGGCGACCTGCTGGTCTGGGACGCAGTGCCGGACGCGGTGCGCTACCTGGTCTTCAAGGACGGCGGCATCGAGCAGGGCACCGTCGAGCGGCGGTTCCCCATGCGCCGGGACGTGGTGGCGGAGTACCAGGTGGCCGCGGTGGATTCCAGCGGCCTGTCGTCGTTCCTCAGCGAGCCGGTGCGCGTGGCGCCGGACGACGCCGTCGTCATCGCGCGGCCGGTGGGTGCGCCGCTGGAGCGCGAGCACGCGGGCTTCTCGGGCGAGGGATACGTTCGCCTGACGCGGGAGATGAACACGGAGATCCGGCTTCCGGTGCGGATCACCTGCGGCGGCGTGTACCTGGTGGAGCCGCGCTACGCCAACGGCAGCGGCCCGATCAACACGGACGCAAAGGCCGCCATCCGCACCCTGCGCGTCGGCAGCGACGACATCGGCGTGCTGGTGATGCCGCAGCGGGGCACCGGCCGCTGGACGGACTGGGGATACGGAACGGGGCTGCAACTGGAGTTCCCCGCCGACGAGTACACGCTGGTGCTGGCGTTCACGGACCGCGACGAGAACATGGACGGCCGCGTGAACACCGCCCTGCTGGACCACCTGCGCCTGACGCGGTTCTCTGCGGAGCCCGATGCGCCGGCCGCGTGCCGGTGATCCGCTTCGTGACGCGGTGAGCGGTTGATGCAGCCGTCGTCACAGAGGTTCGCCCGGACGCTGGCGGAGCGGATCGGCG
>DASQBH010000183.1:0-2123 GCA_035635315.1 Longimicrobium sp. | reverse complement strand
CCTTCATCCGCGACATCACCGATCGCAGGCAGGCGGAGGCGCACCTGGCGGCGCAGTACGCCGTCACCCGCGTCCTCGCCGAGACGGCGACGGTGGAAGAGGCCGTGCCGCGGGTGCTGGAGGCGCTGTGCACCGCGCTGCAGTGGGACCTGGGGATCTTCTGGTCGACCGATGCGGACGGGGTGCTGTGGCCCACGGCCAGCTGGGGGGTGCCGGAGGTGGCGGGCGGCGGGTTCGAGGAGGCGAGCGCGCGGATGCACTTCAGCCGCGGGAACGGGCTGCCGGGGCGGGTGTGGGAGCTGGGCGCGGCGGAGTGGATCCCCGACGTCACCCGCCACGCGGACTTTCCCCGCCGCGAGGCCGCCGTGGCGCTGGGGCTGTGCGCGGCGTTCGCGTTTCCTGTCGTCGTGGGGCGCGAGTTCATGGGGGCGATGGAGTTCTTCAACCGGCGGCCGGTGGAGCCCGGCCCCGCGCTGCTGGAGTCCATGGCGGCCATGGGGAGCGACATCGGCCAGTTCCTCAAGCGCAAGCAGGCCGAAGAGGCCGTGCGCGTGCGCGAGGAGGCGCAGCGCTTCTTCGCCGGGGTGAGCGCCACGCTGGCGGCGTCCACGCCTGACTTCGCGGGGACGCTGCGGGCGCTGGCGCGGCTGGCGGTGCCGTTCCTGGCGGACCGCTGCGGCATCTACCTGGCCGGCGACGACGGGCAGCTGCGCCTGGTGCACTGCGCCGAAGCCGACGCGTCGGACGAGCCGCACGGCACCCAGGCCGACGCCGTCCCCCTGCCGCCAGACCATCCCCTGCGGCAGGTGGTGGAAAGCGGCGCGCCGATGGTGATCCCCGCGCAGGAGGGGATTTCGGGGGGCGAGTCGCGCATCCTGGTGCCGCTGCGGGCCCGCGGACGCACGCTGGGCGCCCTTTCCCTGACGGGCGGGCCGGACCGCGGGCCGTACGATGCCCACGACGCCACGGCGGCGCTGGAGTTCGCGGACCGCGCCGCGCTGGCGGTGGACAACGCGCGCCTGTTTGCGCAGGTGGAAGAGGCCAACCGCGCCAAGACCGAGTTCCTGGCCACCATGAGCCACGAGCTGCGCACCCCGCTGAACGCCGTGCTGGGCTACACCAGCCTGCTGGAGTCGGGGATCCCCGAGCCGCTGTCGGAGCCGGTGCTCAAGTACGTGCGGCGCGTGAGCCTTTCCTCGCGCCACCTGTCGCAGCTGATCGAGGAGATCCTGGCCTTTTCGCGGCTGGAGGCGGGGCGCGAGACGGTGAGCCCGGAGCCGGTAGACGTGGGCGAGGTGGTGCGCGAGGTGGAGGCCATCGTGGAGCCCCTGGCGCTGGAGAAGGGGCTCCGGCTCAAGGTGAACGCCGCCAACCCATTGCCCGCGCTGCGCACCGACCCGCGCAAGCTGCGGCAGATCCTGCTCAACCTGCTGGGCAACGCCATCAAGTTCACCGACGAGGGGGCGATCACCTTCACCACGCGCGCGGAAGGCGGCGAGGTGCTGTTCTGCGTGCGCGACACGGGGATCGGCATTCCCCCCGAGCACCTGGAGCGCATCTTCGAGCCCTTCTGGCAGGTGGAACAGGGGACCACGCGCCTTGCCCCGGGCACCGGCCTGGGCCTTACCGTCAGCCGGCGCCTGGCGCACCTGCTGGGCGGCACCCTGCACGCGGAGAGCGCGCCCGGCGAAGGCGCCACCTTCATCCTCCGCCTCCCCCTCTCCGCGCCGCCCGCCTGATGGCGTCACGCAGAGCAGTTCTGAACCGTATCGGTGAAACTGTCATTCTGAGGGAGGCGCCGCGCGAAGCTCTCCTTCCGCTGGAAACCCTGGCGCCGACCGAAGAATCTTTACGCTGGGCGGCAGAGTCTGTCCGTCGCATGCAGTTCCCGGGCGTTGCCCAGACAGGAGTTCCGCGCGAGGGGAGGAGATTCTGCGGTCGCGCCGCGCAGTCCGGCGCGAAGCCGCGGCTCCTGGGTGGGCGCGCTCCCCCAGAGTGTGTTCAAGAATTAGCCTGACGATTGATTTCCTGAGGGAGGCGCCGCTCCCAACCCGCTGCTGCGCAAGCAGTTTGGCGCCGACCGAAGGATCTCGCCGGCAGCACCTGGGGGCTGGATCAATGCC
>DASQBH010000182.1:0-2331 GCA_035635315.1 Longimicrobium sp. | reverse complement strand
GTCGATCCGCGTCGTCCACTCCCTCACCCTTCCCTACGCGGAGGAGCGGCGGACGGCGATCCACGACGCCATCGTGGCCGGCACCGCGGAGGCGCTCTGCGGGCTGCACGGCGACCTGGGCGAGTGGCTGGCGGAGGCCGCGCTGGCCGTCTGCGCGCAAGCCGGCGTCGACGTCGCCACGGTGGACGCGGTCGGCTCCCACGGGCAGACGGTGTGGCATCGGCCGCCGGCGGAGGGAAAGCGGGGCGCCACGCTGCAGCTGGGCGATCCGGCGACGATCGCGGAGCGGACGGGGCGGCCCGTCGTCAGCGACTTCCGCACGCGCGACGTGGCGGCGGGGGGGCAGGGGGCACCGCTGGTGCCCTGGGTGGACCAGCTGCTCTTCGCCCTGCCGGATCGTGCGCGGGCGCTGCAGAACCTGGGCGGCATCGGCAACGTGACCCGCGTGCCGCCGAAGGGGAGCGCCGAGCCGGTGTGGGCGTTCGACACCGGCCCGGCGAACTCGCTGATCGACGCGGCGGTGGAGCTGGCGACGGACGGGCGCCACCGCTACGACAGGGACGGGCGGCTGGCGGCGCGGGGGACGGTGGACCCGGCGCTGCTGGCGGAGCTGCTGCGCCACCCGTACTTCGCCGCGGAGCCGCCCAAGTCCACAGGGCGCGAGGAGTTCGGCCGGCCGTTCGTGGAGCGCCTGGTGCAGGCGATGCAGCCGGAGGGCGACCAGGACTGGATGGACCTGGTGGCCACGCTGACGGAGCTGACGGCGCGCACGGTGGCGGACGCGTACGCGCGCTGGGTGGTGCCGCGCGGGGTGGACGAGGTGGTGCTGAGCGGCGGGGGCGCGCGCAACCCCGTCCTGTCCGGGCGAATCCGGACGTTGTTGGAACCGCTCCCCGTGGTGGACGGAACCACGCTGGGGGTGGATCCGGACGCGAAGGAGGCGGTGGCGTTCGCGGTGCTGGCGTGGGCGCACCTGCGCGGGATCCCCGCCAACGTCCCCGCCGCCACGGGCGCGGCCGGTCCGCGGGTGCTGGGCAGTCTGACCCCCGGCGCCTGATCCACATCTCCCGATCCTGACCGATGCAGCCGATCCGCATCCCCTTCCTGGCACGTACGGTCCGCGGCGCGTTTGCGCTGGCGGGCCTGTCGTGGCTGGGGGGGTGCGCGCTGCTGCAGCCCTCGGCGCCGCCGCGCTACGGCAACCGGGTGTTCGTGAACCAGGTGGTGCGCATCCTGGACGTGGAAGAGCCGTCGCCGGCGTACTACCGCGAGCGGGCGCAGCTGGAGGTGATGGGGCCGGAGCTGGACGCCGTGCTCATCGGCCTGGTGGAGGACGAGGCGCAGGACGAGAACGTGCGCGCCAACAGCGTGATCCTGCTGGCGGAGCGCCGCGCCCCCGGATCCATGCACCTGCTGCGCCGCCAGCTGTTCACCAGCCCCAGCGACGTGGTGCGCGCGGCCGCCGTGCGCGGCCTGCAGCGCTTTGCCCCCGACTCCGCCGGCGCCCGCAACGCCTTGCGCGCCGCCGCGGGCGACCCGTCGGCCCACGTGCGGCTGAACGTGCTGCAGCGGCTGGACGTGGAGGACGCCTCCCTCATCCGCACGCTGCTGGCGCGCGAAGAAGACCCGCGGGTGCGCACCATCGCCCGGCAGCTGCTGGAGCTGCTGGAGGCGCGCGGCGCCCGGCTGGTGCGCGACCCCCGCGGCGACCTGCGCACCTCGGGGCGCGAGGGCGCGCCGCAGATCGTCTTCAACCCCACCTGGCGCGACTCGCTGGGCGGGGTGGAGGTAGGCGGGCTGTGGGTGGAGATGCCGAACTCCACCACGCTGGTGCCGCTGGCGCAGGAGGTGGTGGTGGTGGGCGAGGTGGTGCCGGCGTTCTTCAACGTGGAGCGCACGGTGGTGGCGTACGAGGCGGGGGGCGAGATCCGCATCCGCGACCTGCGCAGCAGCAACACCCGCGTCCTGGGCGCCGGCACCGCCCCGCGGGTGATCCCGCTGACGGACCAGATCGTCTTCGTCCGCCCCCGGCGCGACGGTGTAAAGCCCGTGGGCGACGCGGCCACGGTGACGTACGACGTGGTTCGCGCGTCGCTGGGCTCCGGCACGCCCGAGGTGATCGGCGACCTGGAGGCGCGGGTGCGGCCCGAGGTGCACGCCGGGGCGTCGCCGGTGCGGTGGATGGTGGTGGGGGAGACGGGCAACGGCTTCGTGCTGCGCGGCCCCGGGCTGACGCCGTTCGTGCTGCCGGGGCCGTACGAGACGCCGGCGCCGCAGCGGTGAACTGCAGAGAATAGGGAATAGGGAATAGGGAATAGGGAATAGCCTGCA
>DASQBH010000181.1:0-2701 GCA_035635315.1 Longimicrobium sp. | reverse complement strand
GTTCGAGGAGGGGAGCGAGATCGAGGTGGTGGAGGAGCAGGAGGAGGAGCTGAACGTCGGCGTGCTCCAGGCGCAGGTCGAGGAAGCCCCCGTCGTCAAGCTGATCAACGGCATCCTCAACGACGCCGTCGGGCGCGGCGCGTCGGACATCCACTTCGAGTGCTACGAGAAGGAGATCCGCGTCCGCTACCGGGTGGACGGCGTGCTCACCGAGATCATGCGCCCGCCGATCAAGATGAAGTCGGCGCTCATCTCGCGCTTCAAGATCCTCGCGGACCTGAACATCGCCGAGCGGCGCCTCCCTCAGGACGGCCGCATCAAGCTGCGCATCGGCAAGCGCGTCATCGACTTCCGCGTCTCCACCCTCCCCACGCTGTTCGGGGAGAAGATCGTGCTGCGAATCCTCGACAAGGGGAACCTGACGCTCGACCTGGAGAAGTTCGGGATGGAGCCCAAGGCCGAGCGCGACTTCATGAAGGCGATCATGAACCCGTACGGCATGGTGCTGGTGACCGGCCCCACGGGCTCGGGCAAGACCACCACGCTGTACAGCGCGCTCTCGCGTATCAACACCGCCGAGGTCAACATCATGACCGCGGAGGACCCGGTAGAGTACAACCTGCACGGGATCAACCAGGTGCTGGTGCGCACGGAGATCGGGATGACCTTCGCGGCGGCGCTCAAGGCGTTCCTGCGGCAGGACCCCAACATCATCATGGTGGGCGAGATCCGCGACCTGGAGACGGGGTCCATCGCCATCAAGGCGGCGCTCACCGGCCACCTGGTGCTCAGCACGCTGCATACGAACGACGCCCCGTCCACCATCACCCGTATGGTGGACATGGGGATCGAGGCGTTCAACGTGGCCAGCGCGGTGAACCTGATCACCGCCCAGCGCCTGGTGCGCCGCATCTGCCAGAACTGCAAGGAAGCGGTCACCTATCCGCAGGAGTACCTGGACGCGGCGGGACTCACGGACGAGGACATCGAGGGGATCACCTTTTACCGCGGCGCCGGCTGCGAGACGTGCAACGGCAGCGGCTACAAGGGCCGGCAGGGCCTGTACGAGGTGATGGCGATGAGCCCCACGCTGCGCCGCATGGTGCTGCAGGGCGCGTCGGCGGCGGAACTGCAGGCGCAGGCCATCAGCGAGGGGATGCTCACGCTGCGCATGGACGGCTTCGTAAAGCTGCGGAAGGGGATCACCACGCTGGAAGAGGTGATCAAGGAGACGGCCGGCTAGGGGAACGGCAGGGAACAGGGAATAGCGGGCAACGGCTGAAGCAGCCTGCAGCCCGGCACCGAAAACAAGCGGTTCCCATCCCCTGCAACCTGCCCCTGTAACCTCTTCGGCCACATCCATTTCCGGCGCGGCACGCAACTTGGTTATCCCGCACGCCGAACCGCGAAAACTCGCGTAGTTGCCCAACCGACGGCGCCGGGCGGTGTTGCACCCTGCAAGGGACCTTGCGGAGTGCGGCGCCCCGGGCGCCGGAACGCACTCCCCGGGGCCCGCACGGGACCCGCTTTGAATCTCGGTACTCCGTTATCCGCGAGCCCATGACCATGACCGCCGAGGCCACCCGCGTGGCCCCCGAAGGCCGCAGCCTGAACCTGCGCGCGCTGCTGGAAGAGATGATCGAGAAGGGCGCCAGCGACCTGCACGTGACGGCCGGCGAGCGCCCCAAACTGCGCATCGACGGGCACATCACCGACAGCGGCGCGGACCACGTCCTTACGCCCAAGGACTGCCTGCAGCTTACCTACAGCATCCTCACCGAGAACCAGAAGAAGCGGTTCGAGACGGAGGACGAGCTGGACTTCAGCTTCGGCATCCAGAACCTGGCGCGCTTTCGCGGCAACGTGTACCGGCAGCGCGGGTGCGTGGCGCTGGCCATTCGCCAGATCCCGTTCAAGATCCAGACGTTCGACGAGCTGCGCCTGCCCGCCATCATCAGCAAGCTGGCCGAGAAGCCGCGCGGGCTGGTGCTGGTGACGGGGCCCACGGGCTCGGGCAAGAGCACGACACTGGCGGCGATGGTCGACAAGATCAACAAGGAGCGCAAGGGGCACATCCTCACCATCGAGGACCCCATCGAGTTCATCCACCGCCACCAGGGGTGCATGGTGAACCAGCGCGAGGTGGGAAGCGACACCCAGTCGTTTGCCCGCGCGCTCAAGTACGCGCTCCGGCAGGACCCCGACGTCATCCTGGTGGGCGAGCTTCGCGACCTGGAGACGGTGCAGGCGGCGCTCACCATCGCCGAGACGGGCCACCTGTGCCTGGCCACGCTGCACACCAACAGCGCGGCCGAGACCATCAACCGCGTGATCGACGTGTTTCCCGCGCACCAGCAGCCGCAGATTCGCGCGCAGCTGGCGTTCGTGCTGGAAGGCGTGGTGACGCAGCAGCTGCTGCCCAAGGCCCGCGGCCGCGGCCGCAGCATGGCGTGCGAGATCATGGTGTGCAACCAGGCCGTGCGCGCCTGCATTCGCGACGACAAGATCCACCAGATCTACTCCATCATGCAGGCCGGCAAGAAGCACGGCATGCAGACGCTGAACGACTCGCTGTACCAGCTGTACGTGCAGCGCGAGGTGGCGCTGGACGAATGCCTCAAGCGCACCTCGGACCCGGCGGAGCTGCAGCGCATGCTGGGCGAGCCGGTGGCGAACTGACGGTAGAGAAGGTACGGAGTAC
>DASQBH010000180.1:0-2793 GCA_035635315.1 Longimicrobium sp. | reverse complement strand
GGCTCCGGCGGGTCCGCACGACCGAGGGAACGCCCAGCGGGTCGTCGCGCTGGGGCGGCCACCCTTCCATGAGCTGCTCCGCCAGCGACTGGTGGGCGGGATCCGGGTGGATGATGGCGAGCCGCCGCATGTGGTCGCCTTCCAGCAGGTCCACCACGCACCACGAACCCAGATGCGGAAGGGAGAGCCGCGCCACCGTGGCGAGCGTCGTCTCCACGTCCAGCGAATCGGCCAGCAGCCGGGTAGCCTCGACCAGAAAGGAGAGGTCCCGCTCCCGGGTGGGCGATGGGGGGGCGAGAGGTAAAGTCATGGAAAGATCATTGAAGAGACCAGCGGCCGAGCCCATTACCTTGCTCACCCGACGGGGGGCACCGGGGGAGCATCAGATTCTGTTGCACCGAGGACGCATTAATCGCTCCTGCTACATATGTAAAATGATCCTAAAAGAGCGTAGCGGTGCTGTCGGCTGTTCCGTTCCGACGTGTGAGAGCTGCCCTTCGTCCACGCCCGTCTACGGCTCGTCACAAAGTTCGTGGATTGATGGATGCCGCACCTCATCGTACGACGCGCTTCGCTCCTCACCCCGCCACGTCGAGGCCGGCCCCATGATCTCATCCGTTTTTGCGGTGCTCTTCGCGCTCTGTCCCACGGACGCTCCCCGTCCCGCCATCGCCGATACGCTCCGCCTGCACGTGGGATCGGCGGAGGTGCGCGGCGCGGTGTATCCGCCCCACCTGGCCCGCAACCGGGTGTATCGCGGCCCGGAAGGTTCCCCGCCCGTGACGACGTGGACGAACGAGCTCACCCTGGCGGATTCCGCGGGGCTGCGGGTGATGCGCTGGGTCACGCGCGGCACGCGGCAGGCGCCCGGCGGCCAGTCCGTCGACTGGGAGCTGCGGCAGACCTACGACGCCAACACGCTGGCCCCGTACGAGTACGCGATGACCGCGAGTGACGGCTCGTTTACCCGGCTGACGATCAGCGGACGGCAGGTGCGCGGCACGCGGCGGACGGCGGCGGATACGGCGGTGCAGCAGGTGGAGGTGACACTCGACGAGCCCGCGTTCATCGCCTCCGCGTCGGACCTCGTCCCGCTCGCGGTGGGCCTGCGCGAGGGTCTCGTGATGACCGCACCCGTGTGGGGGCCCGCGATGCCCAATTCCGAGGTGCGGGTGTTCTCCGTGCTGGGGCGTGAGCGCGTGATGGTGGAAGGAACGCCGGTGGAAAGCTGGAAGGTGGAGGAGCGGGTTCGAAGCGACGGCCGGCTGGTCGCCACGTGGTATCTGACCGAGCAGTCGCCGTACATGGTCTACGCCGAGGTCCCGCTCGCCAACGGCCAGGTGCAGCGCATGACCGGCGTTCACCTCGAAGGCGGCTGACGCTCAGCCTGCGCCGCTTGATACGGGATCCGGAAAAAGATTACGGATGTGACATCCCGCCATTCGGTGTCATTCTGAGGGAGGCGCCACTCAATGCTTTGCCCTTCGGCTAGAGAGCCTGGCGCCGACCGAAGAATCTTTATGCTGGGCGCACAGCGCTGTCGGCCACGATGGTTCGGCGCGAGAAGCCCCGCGCGTTCCGATAAAGATTCTTCGGCCAGAGAGCCACGGCCTGGAGCGTGGAAGACGGTTTCGCGCGGCGCCTCCCTCAGAATGACACCGTTTGCCGAATTCGGTATCCGAATTCTTTTTGCGGATTCGGCCTGAGGGTGTGTTGCCACGCACCGAACCAAAGGCATGACTTCCTGAGGGAGCGCCACTCGGAACCCGAACCTTCACAATCACTTGCGCGCGACCGAAGGATCTCCTCTCGGCCGCCTCGGGGCTGGATACATGGTGTCAATCCAGCCCCGCGGTTGTGGCGGCGAGATCCTTCGGTCGGCGCCAAAGTTCGTCGTACAAGCAAGTCGTGGAGCGGCGCCTCCCTCAGGAAGTCAAATTCAGGCAGGTTCAGCAACCCCCTCTGAGGGAGCCGGGCGATTGGCGGTCCGCGGCCTTGCCGCGTAGCTTTCGCCCGCCTCTGCCGCACGGTCGCCCGGCGACCCTGCGGCGCCCGCCTTCACGGGCGGATCCGTTCTCCCGCACACGCACGCACATGCGCAGACGCCACCTGGTTCTCCTGCTGCTCCCGCTGATCGCCGCCTGCCAGGCGCAGACGTCGCCCGCCCCGTCCACGGCGGCCGCCGCACAGGGCGGCGCGGTCGAAACGACGGAGCAGGAGCGGGCCGCGGTGCTCGCGACCCTGCAGACCTTCATGGACGCGCTGCGGATGGGGGACACCACCGCGATGAACCTGCACGTGGACTCGCTCACGCGCCTCACGCTCATCCGTCCAAGGCCTGAGGGGGGATCGCGCGTGGTGGTGATGACCTCCTCCGACTTCAACCGCGCCGTCAAGCGGCAGGGCTCGCCCGGGCTGGACGAGCCCATCCGCAACCCGGTGGTCCACGTGAGCGGCGACCTGGCCTCCGTCTGGGCCGAATACCAGGTCCGGCGCGACGGCACCGTCAGCCACTGCGGCTTCGACGCCTTTCACCTGGCTCGGCGCGACGGGCGCTGGAAGATCCTGAACATCAGCGACACCTTTCAGCAGACCGGGTGCGGCCCCGCCTGGCCGAGCTGAAGTCCGTCCGCCACGCGATGATCGCGGTTGTCATCGCGCACTGACGCGGCGGCGTGCGGACACAAAGCGGCCCCGGCGAGCGATCTCGCCGGGGCCGAAGTGCATGCTGCACCGACCGTCACGCACGACGCATCCGCGCTACGGGCGCGCCGGCGGCCGCGGGAGCGCGGT
>DASQBH010000179.1:0-4188 GCA_035635315.1 Longimicrobium sp. | reverse complement strand
GGCCGGGGAGGGGGGCGCCCGCCCCTCGCACCGCACCCGCCGGAGCGCGCCGCACCGTCCCCCCCAACCCCTCCCCCGCAGTTTGGGGGAGGGGTCGCCGCGAGCCGCGAGGAACGAGCGGCGAAGCCGGCGGGGGAGAGGGCCCCCCGCGTCGCGGACGCGGCCGGTCGATCAGGGGGCGCCAGCGGTAAAGCCCCGCCGGCCCCTCCCGGGCGCCCTTATCCTTCCTGCACCTCGAGCCCCTCGTGGGCCAGCTCGATGCTCTCGATGGCCACCTCGTTGCCGGTGGCCTTGAGCGCAGGCCCCTCGACCTTGGTGGGGAAGGCGCGGGTGACGTTCCACTTCATCACCGGCTCGTGCTTGTCGTTCAGCAGGCTGATGGTGAGGTCGCGGCGCTCCACGTTGGAGAGCTTGTTCACCGTGCTCAGCCAGCTGAAGAACTCCGTGTCGTTGGCAAAGATGCCGCGCTTGAGCACGATGTTGTTGAACTTGCGCAGCCCGGGCATCTTGACCGACGAGAACTCCTTGAAGTCGCCGTCGCGGTACTCGATCACCTGGGCCTCCTGGACCAGCCCGGAGACCTCGGTGAACCCGGCGCGCTTGCCGCGCCAGTCGACGGTGAAGTGGAACGCGGCAATGGGATACAGGGTCGGCATGGTGCGCATCCTCCAGTCGGGTCAGGTATGGGCCGGTGCCGGCCGTTCGGTCAGGCCGGTCACGAGGTCTGCAGCTTGTGCGAGAACTTGAGGATGATGAACTCCGCCGGGCGCACCACGGCCATCCCGATCTCCACGTTCATCCGCCCCTCCAGGATGTCCACCGCGCTCATGGTGGTCCCCAGCCCGCAGCGGACGAAGAACGCCTCCTTGGGCGTGGCCCCCGCCAGCGCGCCCTCGCGCCACTTCTGCGTGAGGTAGTTCTCGATCATCCCGCGCACCTTGACCCAGGTGTTGGCCTCGTTGGGCTCGAACACCGCCCAGTAGGTGCTCTTCTTGATCGACTCCTCCACCATGTTGAAGAACCGGCGGACGGAGACGTAGCGCCACTCGTTGTCGTTGCCGGCCAGCGTGCGCGCGCCCCACACCAGCGTGCCCTTGCCCGCAAAGGCGCGGATGGCGTTGATGCTTTTGCCCGTGGTGGCGTCCACGTTCAGGTTGTCCTGGTGCGCGTTGTCCAGGCGGATCACGGGCTCCAGCACGTCGGCAAGGCTCACGTTGGCGGGGGCCTTCCACACGCCGCGGTTGGTGTCGGTGTAGGCGTACACCCCCGCCACCGCCGCGCTGGGCGGCATGATGACGAAGCGGTCCTTGAGCACCGCCTTGGCGAAGTTGTAGATGGAGGTGACGCTGTTGCGCAGCGTCCCCAGCCCCACCGCCGGCGCCGGGCCCACCGTCACCTCCACGGTGGCGTCCTCGTCGGCCGCGTAGTTCAGCGTGGTGCGCACGAACGGGTAGTAGACCGCCCCGTACTTGAGGTCGTTCAGCCCGAACACGTCGCGCGCGGCCTCCAGGTTGGTCAGCAAGCCGTTGTTGCCGTCGTCCACGTCGCTGTCCTCGTCCTGCGCAAGGGCGCCGCGGTACGCGTCGAAGATGCCGAAGCGGTCTCCCAGCACACCGCACTGCGCCAGCACCGCCTGCACCACCGTGCGGTAGTCCGCCTCCACCATCTTGGCCGCCTCGGGCACCACGATCAGCGTGGGCTCGTCCTCCAGCCGCAGCACGTCCAGCCCCGCCGTGACGTCCGCCGCCGCGATGGCGTCCCCGTAGGCGCCGATGGAGATCACGTAGCACTGCCCGCCGCCGTTGTCGAAGTACATCTTGACGGCGTAGTACAGCAGGTACGTGGGAAGGAACGCGTCGTTGGGCGTCACGCCGCCCACCTGAAAGTCCGTCACCGACATGGCGCCGGCGGTGTCGACCGCGATGCTGATGTCGATGGTCTCGGGGAACGCGAAGCCGAACAGGTCTTCGTATTCCTTGAACGAGTAGATCTTGGTGGGCTTCAGCAGCAGGTCGTCGTCCGCCGCGCGGCGGGCCTTTTCTGTGTAGCCCAGGAAGGCGGGGATCGCGGTCTCCACCTCCGCCACCGAGGGGGGGAATACCGAGATCTCTTCTACGTAGACGTCCGGGGTCTTGTACGTTGGCATACGAGCCACCTCACGGTTTGGACAGGTGGATGATCAGGTCGGCCTTGGCCCGTTCCACCCCGGGCTGCGGCAGGTTTGCCATCAGCACATCCTGTTGCCTGCTCAGCTGGATCCTGCCGCGCCCCCGCTCCCGCCGCGCCAGCGGGGCCTGGGAGCGGAACAGGACCACCCGCTCGCCCCCGGGCGCCAGCAGCGACGGCGGCAGGTCGGTGCCCGTGAAGTCTTCCACGGGAATCGTCTCGAACTCGATCTCGGGGCGCCCTTCGGCCGCGAACCCCGCGTCGGCCACGGCCAGGCCGTTGAACTCGGTGTTGGTGTATCCGTCCACGACCACGTAGTAGCTCAGCACCTCCTCCCTGGCCTGGAACGCCAGTTCAAACGCGGGCGGGTCGCCGTAGAACCCCGGGGCCACGGTGATCTCCACCACCGCCGCCGCGTCGCGCTGGCGCAGCTCGGCGTCCAGGTACAGCGCGGTTGACACGGCCGGGGGAACGGGGAACGACTCCTCCAGCGTCAGCGGCCCCGTGGGCCGGCCGCGCAGGTCGTACGACACCGCCGTCCGCCCGTCCGCGGCCGTCACCGTGTCCTGCTGAACCACCCCGCCGGCCCCGTCGCGCAGCGTCACCGTCGCCGGGCGCCCCGTCTGGGTGAGCGTGTGCGAAAAGGTGTCGGCCACGAAGGTGAAGTCCGGCGCCGGCGCCAGGACCTCGGGGTCCGCCGCGTTGGTCCAGCGCAGCCTGCGGGCGGGAAAGCCCGCCGGCAGCTGCGTCACGTTGCCGAAGTACGGATTCGTCAGCACCAGCCCCAGCCGCAGCGTGGCGCCGGCGACCGGAACGCGGGGCACGCCGTCGGGGTCCGCCTCGTACAGGACGTGCAGCACGCCTTCCACCTCGCGCGCCAGCAGCCGCCCGTTGCGCAGCAGCGCCCCCGTCTCGGCGGGGATGGCGATGGCGAAGTCGCGGCACGCCCCCGTGTAGTAGGTGTGCGCGATGCGCAGCGTGAACAGCGGGAGAAAGTTGACGTTCATCGGCCCGACGTGGCCGTGGTGATGGCCGTCAGCGGCGGGCGCGTCTGGCCGGGCTCGGTGTCCTGCAGCACCACCATGCGGATCTTGTAGACCACGGACGGAAGCTGCTTGGTCCCCACGAAGCCCCAGATCTGGTTCAGCTGCTCGTAGGTGGGCGACTGCAGCTCCACCGCGAGCCGCTCGATGCCGGGGTCCAGCGCCGGGTACTCGGCGGGGGTAAAGACGGGGTGCGACTGAAAGAAGACGATGACCAGGGAGATGAACTTGAGCGCCTCGTCGTACTGCTGGTGGTTGGCGCCGATGAGGGTGTGCACGTTGATCTTCACGTCCGGCTCGCGCACCACGTGCTGCCCGTTCACCAGGACGTGGGTGGGAAGCTGGGTGCGGACGGTGCGCTCCTCCTCCAGGCTGATCACCGTCATCCCGATCCGGTCCGCGTCGAACGCGTACCCGTTGCCCGTGGTGCTGGGAAAGCGCGAGAGCACCACCGTCTCCTGGCTCATGCCGGTGCGGGCGGTGATGAAGCCGTTCAGCTCGTCGCGGATGAACTCCAGCGCCAGGTCCAGCATTCGTTGCGTTCGCTGAGGCCGAAAGGGACGCGAAACCCGCCACGCCGCTTGCGCGGACGGGGATGGACCGGCAAACCGCGGCAAAGCGGCGAGCCGGGAGTTGGATCGGGGCGGTGTGGGAGCGCGGGGGCCGGGCGGGTGGGAAAGCCGGGCCGGGTGCAGACCGCGTAGGGGCCGCCGGTCGGGCCCGTGGTTATGGGCCCGCTTTCGTTGCGCGCCAACAATGGACTTCGCAAAACCTCCACGCAAGCACGACGTTTGTTCCTTTTGTGGCCGGCACTGGACCAAGGAGCCCAAGTCTTTGCGTTGCAGGTTGATAAGAAGATTTTTTAGTGCCTGATGTTTCCTTTCCGAGCAGGATTTTTTCCGAAACTGCTGCGTTGAAACGGAGCAGATAAAACCCTTGACCGACAGAAAGAGGCCAGCGGCTGTGCCTTTTGCGCCTC
>DASQBH010000178.1:0-10041 GCA_035635315.1 Longimicrobium sp. | reverse complement strand
GCTCCTCGGCACCGCGCAGCGCGTCGGCCAGCGCGGCGGCATCGTCCGTCTCGGTGGCGATGGGCGTCACCTGCGCGGCGGTCTGCGACAGGGCGCGGGTGGCGGCCTCGTCCAGCGCGACGGGGGTGATGAAGGCGATGCGCACGCCGGGCGTCCGCGCGACGACCTGCGCCAGCGCGACCGCGTGCGGGCCCGGGAGGCCGACGAAGGCGTAGGCGCCGCCTTCGCGCAGCCGCGCGGCGGGGGCGGAGGGACGCGCCGCGCGGAAGCCGCGCACCCAGCGATGCCGCCCGCGGTAGCCGACGACGGAGTCCGCAGCCTCCGACACCGCCTCGGCCACGATGCGCGCAACAGTGGCCTGCGACGCGTCCGGCACGTCGATCACGCGGCAGGCGGATGCGGGATACTCCTGCGCGATCACCCGCGCGGCGCCCACCAGCGCGGCGGCCGCGGGCGACAGGTCTTCGTCCCCCGTCACCTCCTGCGCGCCGGCGGTCACCACCACCAGCCGCGCGCCCTCCACCCCGCCGGCGACGTCCGCCAGCAGCGCCAGCGAGCCGAGCGCGGCGAAACCGTCGTTCGGCGCCAGCGCGTGCACCACCACCTCCGGCGCGGCGGAATCGTGCAGGTGCTCCGCCAGCGCGGCGAAATCCTCGCGCGAGCCCGGGCGCACCGTCACCACGTCCCCATCGACCGAAAAGCCGTCGCCGGGGCGCAATATGCGGACAAAGTGGCCAGCATCGCGAAACGCACCCTCCAGCCGGTCCGCGAACGCGCGCGGCCCGGCGGCCAGCAGCACGCGCCTGGGCGCGGAGCCGGACGCGGCGGGGGTGCGCGTCCACGTGGGCAGATACGTCCAGTCGGCGGGATCGGGGCGCTTGGCGGTGTCCGCCATCGACGCGCGCGAGGCGGGCGCGGCGGCGGGCGGATCGACCCAGTAGCGCTGCTTTTCCCACGGATACGTCGGCAGCTGCAGGCGGCGGCGGCGCTCGTTGGATCGGTACGCGCGCCAATCCGGCTCCACGCCGGCCAGCCACAGCCGCCCCAGCGCCTCCGCCAGGAACTGCGCGTCGGGCTTGCGGTCGTAGGCGTAGCGGATGGAGGGGATGATGGCGACGGGCGCCTGCTCCGTCTCGCTCCCCGGGCGCTGGCGGACGAAGGTGGAGAGCGTCTGCCCGGGGCCAACTTCCAGCAGCACGCGGCCGGGCTCCGCCAGCAGCTCCGCGACGCCTTCGGCAAAGCGGACGGTGCCGAGCATGTGGCGCGTCCAGTACCCCGGATCGGTCGCCTCGTCGTCGGTGATCCACGTCCCCGTGACGTTGCTGATCATGGGGATGCGCGGCGCGCTCATCCGCACCCGCGCCACCCGCGACGCCAGCCCCTGCGCCGCCGGCTGCATCATCGCGGAGTGGAAGGCGTGCGTGGTCGGCAGGCGGCGCGCGGTGCGGCCGGCGTCCGCCAGCGTCTTCTCCAGCGCCGCGACCGCATCCTCCGGCCCCGAGACGACGGTCAGGCCGGGCGCGTTGACGGTGGCGATGGACAGATCGGCGGAAAGAAGCGGACGCAGGTCGGCCTCATCCATCGACACCGCCAGCATGGCGCCACCGGGGAGCGCCTGGATCATCCGCGCGCGGTCGGCGACGAGGGCGAGCGCATCCTCCAGCGTCAGCACGCCGGCGATGCAGGCGGCCGCGTACTCGCCCAGCGAGTGGCCGATCACGGCGGCCGGCACGATCCCCCAGCTCATCCACAGCTTCGCCATCGCGTAGTCGATGACGAACACCGCGGGCTGCGCCAGCTCCGTGCGGTTCAGCCGGTCCGCACCCTCGATCGGCCCCGAACGTCCCAGCATCGAGCGGAAGTCGATGCCCCCGGACGGCGCCGCGTCCGACGGCGCGTCACCCGAAAAGAGCACTTCGCGGATGTCGATCCCCAGCTGCGGCCGCAGGATGTCGGCGCAGCGGTCCACCTCCGCGCGGAAGGCGGGCTCGGCCTCGTACAGGCCGCGCGCCATCTGCGGATAGTGGTCGCCCAGGCCGGGGAAGAGAAAGGCGACGGAGCGGCTGCCCGTCTCCGCGAGCATCGACGCGGTTCGCTCCGGCGTCCGCTCGCGCAGCAGCTTGGCCGCATCCTCGCCCTCGCGGACGACGACGGTGCGGCGGTACGGGAACGCGCGACGCCCCTCCTGCAGCGTAAAGGCGACGTCCGCCAGCGGCAGGTCCGGATGCGATTCCAGGTGCGCGGCCAGCCGGTCCGTCGCGGCGTCCAGCGCCTGCGGGCTGCGCGCGGAGACGGCGAGCACCTGCCAGGGGCGCGACGGGCCGGAGGGCGCGGGGCGCGGCGCCTCTTCCAGGATCACGTGCGCGTTGGTCCCGCCGATGCCGAACGAGCTGACGCCCGCGCGCCGCGGCCCGCCGTCCGTCTCCCACGGCCGCAGCTCGCCGCGCACGACGAACGGGCTGTTCTCGATCGCCAGCTTGGGATTCGGCGCGGTGAAGTGCACGGTGGGCGGGATCTCGCCGTGCTCCATCGCCAGCACCGTTTTGATCAGCCCCGTCACGCCGGCCGCGATGTCCAGGTGGCCGGTATTCGTCTTCACCGCGCCGACGGTGCAGAAGCCGACGCGGTCGGTGTGCGCGCGATACGCCTTCGTGAGCGCGGCGATCTCGATCGTATCGCCCAGGTCCGTGCCGCTGCCGTGCGCCTCGACGTACTGGATGGTCTCGGGATCCACGTCCGCGGCGGACAGCGCCTCGGTGATGACGGACGACTGCCCCTCCACGCCGGGCGCGGAGAAGGCGACGCGTGCGGCGCCATCGTTGTTGATGGCGGAGCCCTTGATCACCGCGTGCACGGGATCGCCGTCGCGCAACGCATCCCCCAGCCGCTTGAGCGCCACGACGCCCACGCCGCTGCCGGAGATCGTCCCCGCCGACTGGACGTCGAACGAGCGGCAGTGCCCGTCGGGGGAGAGGATGCTGCCCGGCCCGTGCAGGTAGCCGGTCTCCTGCGGGGTGAAGACGCTGGCGCCCCCGGCCAGCGCCAGGTCGCTTTCGCCGCTCAGCAGGCTCTGCACGGCCAGGTGCACGGCGACGAGGGACGTCGAACAGGCGGTCTGCACGCTGAGCGCGGGGCCGCGCAGCCCCAGCTTGTAGGCGGTGCGGGTGGCGATGAAGTCCTTGCCCCCCGCCACCATCACCTGCAGCCCGCCGACGGATTCCATCAGCGCGTCGTTGGAGAGCACGTTGTTCTCCGTGTACGACGGCGAGCCGGCGCCGGCGTACACGCCCACGCGGCCCTGCACGCGCTCGGGCGCGTAGCCGGCGGACTCCAGCGCCTCCCACGCGCACTCCAGGAACAGGCGATGCGCGGGCTCCAGCACCTCCGCCTCGCGCGGCGAGTAGCCGAAGAACCCGGCGTCGAAGCGGTCGATGCCCGCCAGCTTTCCGAACGCGCGCACGTAGCCCGGCGCAGCCAGCAGGTCGTCGGGAACGCCCGCGGCGCGCAGCTCCTCAACGCTGAAGTGCGTGACGGTCTCGCGCCCTTCGCGCAGGTTGCTCCAGAACGTGTCCAGGTCGTCGGCGCCGGGGAACCGCCCCGCCATGCCTACGATGGCCACGTCGAACTCGCCGCCCTGCTCGTCGTGCTGATCGTGCTCGTGCTGCTCGTCCTGCTCGCGCATCTGCTTGCCTGTAAATGTAAGAACTGCGTGTGCTGCTCGCTTCGACCCGACGTGTGTTTCCGACGCTCCGAGGTCCGCCCCCTCCGCTCGCCTAGGCTCGCACCTCCCCCAAAACTGCTGGGGAAGGTTGGGTAGCCCATGGATCGAGGCTCGGCGATAGGCACCGAACTGCGTCCGCGGGGTGCCCCTCCCCCGGCCCCTCCCCGTTCGTTCCTCACGGAGAGGGGAGAACTTCGGAGGATCGTCGACGGGCATCCAACTGCGCCCGCGGTCCCCCACCCCCCGGCCCCCTCCCCTCGCAAACTGCGCGAGGAGAGGGGGAGAACTTCGATCCCGTTCCCGAAGGTGCGTCGCACCTCCCTCCCCCGCGCAGTTTGCGGGGGAGGGCCGGGGAGGGGGGCGCCCGCCCCTCGCACCAGCTTTTCCGAAGCGCTCAGATCCCTGCCCCACCCCAACCTCCCCCAGGTTTTTTGGGGGGAGGTGCGAGCCTGAGCGAGCGGAGGGGGCGGACTCCGGAGCCGGCCGAAGCGCCCCGGGCCCTACCGCGCCCGCTGCCGCCGCATCATCTCGCGGCGGCTGCTGCCGCGCTCGGCCGCCTCCGCCGGCGCGGCTTCGCGCGCGGGCTCGCCAGAGGCCGACGCCGACGCGCCGGCATCCAGGTGCGCGGCGAGGGCGGCGATGGTGGGGAACTGGAACAGCTCCACCACCGTCATCTCCCGCCCCAGCTCCGCCGCCAGACGCTCCTGCATCCGCGCGACGAGCATGGAGTGCCCGCCGATCTCGAAGAAGTTGTCGTCCAGCCCCACGCCGCTGATCCCCAGCACCTCCTCCCACACCTTCGCGATGCGGCGCTCCACGCCGCTCTGCGGACGGGCGGCGGCGGCGGGCGCGGCGACGGGCTCGGGGAGCGCCTTGCGGTCCACCTTGCCGTTGGGAGAAAGCGGAAGCGCATCCATGGCGACGAAGGCCGAAGGGACCATGTAGTCGGGCAGCCGCCCGCGCAGGTGCTCGCGCAGCTCGCCCACGGACGGGACCGCGGCATCCGCCGCCGGCGCCAGGTACGCGACCAGTCGGCCACCGGCCTCGCGCCGGAGCACGACGGCGGCCTGCGCCACGGCGGGGTGGGCCAGCAGCGCCGCCTCGATCTCGCCGATCTCGATGCGGTAGCCGCGCAGCTTTACCTGCTCGTCGTTGCGACCCAGGTACTCCAGCTCGCCGTTCGGCAGCCAGCGCACGCTGTCGCCGGTGGCGTACATCCGCGCGCCCGCCGCGCCGAACGGGGAGGGGATGAAGCGCTCCGCCGTCAGCGCGGGGCGGCCCAGATAGCCGCGCGCCAGCCCCTCGCCGGCCACGTACAGCTCGCCCGGCACGCCGACCGGCACGGGCTGCAGCCGCGCATCCAGCACGTACGCGCGGTGGTTGCCGACGGGACGGCCGATGGTGGGCAGCCCCTCGCCGGTGGAAGGGACGTCGCCGGCGGTGCTGCCGACGGAGTTTTCCGTGGGGCCGTAGATGTTGATGAGCCGCAGCCACTCCGGCGGCCGCGTCCGCAGCGCCTCGCCGCCGGTGGCCAGCAGCCGCAGGGCGCGCGGACGCGGGGCGCCGTGCCGCAGCGCGTCGAACAGCGCCTCGGCCACGGGGGTGGCGGGAAAGCCCACGGAGATCTCCTCCGCGTCCATCCACCGCAGCAGCGCGCGCGGGTCGCGTCGCAGCGCCTCGGGAACCACGCACAGCGCGGCGCCGTTCACCAGCGCCCCCCACGTCTCGGTGACGCTGACGTCGAAGGTGGGGCTGACGAAGAGGAGGCAGCGGTCGCCCGGGCCCACGCCTTCGTCCGCCAGGTACCACCCCAGCAGGTTCGCCAGCCCGCGGTGCGGCACGGCGACGCCCTTGGGCTGGCCCGTGGAGCCGGAGGTGAAGATGACGTACGCCAGGTTGTCCGCCTGCACACGCACCTCGGGCGCGTCCGCCGGCTCCGCCGCCAGCGCCGCCGCTTCCGCGTCCAGCTCGATCACGGGGATCGGCGTGGAGGGAAGCCGGTTCAGCAGCCCGCTGCGCGTAAGGATGACGGCGGCGCCGGCGATGCCCAGCATGTAGGCGGCGCGCTCCGCGGGGCCGGTGGGGTCCAGCGGCAGGTACGCGCCGCCGGCCTTGAGGATCGCCAGCTGCGCCACCACCAGCGCGGCGGAGCGCTCCAGCAGCACGGCCACGCGCGTGTCCGGCCCGACGCCCATCCGCCGGAGCCGGTGCGCCAGCCGGTTGGCGCGCGCGTCCAGCTCCGCGTACGTCAGCCGCCCGTCCGCCGCATCGACCGCCAGCGCGTCGGGGGTGCGGCGGGCCCACTGCGCCACGCGCAGGTGGACGGGCGTGGTGTCGAAGTCCGCGTCCGTGCGGTTCCACTCCTCCAGCACCGTCCGCCGCTCGTCCTCCCCCGTCATCGGCAGGGCGCTGATGCGGGTGGCGGGGTTCGCCGCGGCGGCGGCCAGCAGGGTGCGCAGCTGCTCCGCCATCCGCCGGACGGTCGATTCGTCCCACAGGTCCGCGGCGTACAGCAGCGAGCCGCGCAGCCGGCCGTCGGCATCGCCCATCATCAGCGTAAGGTCCACCTTTGCGGGCGCGTCCTCCATCTCCGCCACGTCCACCTGCAGCCCGGCAAAGGTGCCCTCCGCGTCGGGCGCGCCGGGGACCATGGAGAACATCACCTGGAATAGCGGGTGACGGGCCAGGCTGCGCTCGATCCGCAGCTCCTCCACCAGCCGCTCGAACGGCACCTCCTGGTGCGCGAAGGCGTCCAGCGACGTCTCCCGCGCCCGCCCCAGCAGCTCGGCGAACGTCGGATCGCCGGACAGGTCGCCGCGCAGGGGGAGCGTGTTGAGGAATACGCCGATCAGCCCCTCCGTCTCGCGCGGCGTGCGCCCGGCGACGGGGCTGCCGATGACGATGTCCTCCGTCCCCGACCAGCGGTAAAGCAGCACCTGCAGGCCGGCCAGCATGGCCATGAAGCGCGTGGCCGCGTGCCTGCGGGCCAGCTCGCCGATGGCCGCCGACAGCTCCGCGCCCAGGTCGAAGATCACGGCGCGGCCGCGGAAGCTCTCCACCGGCGGCCGGGGATGGTCGGTGGGCAGGTTCAGCGTGGCGGTGCCCTCCAGCCGGTCGCGCCAGTACGCCAGCTCGCCTTCCAGCGCCTCGCCCTGCATCCGCGCGCGCTGCCAGATGGCGAAGTCCGCGTACTGCACGGCCAGGGGCGGCAGCGCGGCGGGGGTTCCGTCGCGCTCGGCGGCGTACAGCGCCTCCAGCTCGTCGAACAGCACGTCCATGGACCACGCGTCGCCCACGACGTGGTGCAGCGACAGCAGCAGCAGGTGCTCGTCCGGCGCGAGACGGAGAAGCCGCGCGCGGATCACGGGGCCGTGCTCCAGGTCGAAGAGCGTCTGCAGCTCCTCGGCCTCGTACCGGCGCGCCTCCGCCTCGCGCTCCTCCTTGCCCAGCAACGACAGGTCGAGGATGGGGAGGGGGATGCGCAGCTCGGGAAGGATGTGCTGCACGGGCTGGCCGCCGCGCAGGGGAAAGACGGTGCGCAGCGCCTCGTGCCGCTGGACCAGGCCGTCCAGCGCCCGGCGCAGGGCCTCCGTGTCCAGCGCGCCCCGCAGCCGCAGCGTCTGGGGCATGATGTAGGCGTTGGACGCGGCGCCCATCCGCTCCACGAACCAGAAGCGCTGCTGCGCGAAGCTCAGCGGGATGTCGCCGTCGCGCGGCTGCGGCACCAGCGGCGGCGCGGGCGGACGGCCACCCGCGCGCGCCGCGACGGCCCGCGCCGCCAGTTCCGCGACCGTGGGCGCCTCGAAGATCACGCGCAGCGGCACCTCCGCGCCGAACGCTTCGCGGATGCGGGAGACGACCTGCGTGGCGCGCAGCGAGTGCCCGCCCAGGTCGAAGAAGTTGTCGTGCACGCCGGGACGCACGCCCAGGATGCGCTCCCAGATGTCCGCCACCAGCTCCTCCGCCGGCGTCCTCTCCGTCGCCCGGTTCGACCCGGCCGCGGACGGCCCCGGGGCGGGCAAGGCGCGGCGGTCCACCTTGCCGTGCGCGTTCAGCGGCAGCGCATCCAGCACCACCCACTCCGTCGGCACCATGTGCGCGGAGAGCGTGGCCCCCAGCGCCTGCCGCAGCGCCGCCGGCTCCGGCCGCGCCTCTCCGCGCGGGGTGACGTACGCCACCAGCCGCGAATCGCCCGGCGTGTCCTCGCGCGCCACCACGACGGCCGCGCCCACTTCCGGCAGCGCGGTGAGCGCGGCCTCCACCTCGCCCGGCTCGATGCGGAAGCCGCGCACCTTCACCTGGAAGTCCGCGCGTCCCAGGTAGTCCAGCTGCCCGTCCACCCGCCACTTCACCCGGTCCCCCGTGCGGTACATCCGCGCGCCGGGAACGCCGGCGAAGGGGTCGGGGAGAAAGCGCTCCGCCGTCAGCGCCGGCCGCGCCAGGTACCCGATCCCCACGCCCACGCCACCGATGAACAGCTCGCCGACCGCGCCCGGCGGCACCAGCCGCAGCGCCGAATCCGTCACCCACGCGCCCACCGCGGGCGCCGGCCCGCCGATCGGCGAGTCGCCGTCGCCCTTGAGCGGCGGCGTGAAGGTGCAGAAGATGGTCGTCTCGGTCGGCCCGTAGAGGTTGATGAGGTCGCGGTCCGCGCCCCAGCGCCGCGCCACCGTTTGCGGCAGCGGCTCGCCCCCGACGAAGACGGTGCGCAGGTTCGGCAGATCGGACTCCGGCGTGGCGGCGAGCATCGACGGCACCGTCACCAGCGCGTCGATGCGCTCGGCGCGGAGAAGGTCCGCCATGTCCTGCCCGGGCGCCATCCGCTCGCGCCGCGCGACGACCAGGCAGCCGCCGTGCAGCAGCGCGGCGCCCAGCTCCATCACGAACAGGTCAAAGGTGAAGGGCGTGGACTGCAGCATCCGCGCGCCCGGCGCCAGGCTGCGCGCCCCCGCCCCCACCGCCGTCGCGATCCCCCGGTGCGGCACGACGACGCCCTTGGGGATGCCGGTGGATCCGCTCGTGTACAGGACGTACGCCGCGTCCTCCGGGCTCACGTCGACATCCGGCGCGCCGGCGGGATCGGCGGATGCGGCGGCCTCTTCTTCGATGATGTCGATCAACGGAACGACGTCGTCCGCGCCCTCCGCCAGCCGCCGCTCGGTGAGCAGGACGACGGCACCGGAGTCCGCCAGCACGCGGCGGCGGCGCTGCGCCGGGTCGCGCGGATCGACGGGGAGGAAGGCGGCGCCGCTCTTCATCACCGCCAGGAAGGAGATCGGCAGCTCCAGCGAGCGCTCCAGCGACACGGCGACCAGCCGTCCCGCCCCCGCGCCGCGCGTCCGGAGCCGCCGCGCCAAGCGGTTGGCCCGCGCCTCCAGCTCCGCGTAGGAGACGGTCCGCCCCTCGAACTCCAGCGCGGGCGCGTCCGGCGTGCGCGCCGCCTGCGCCTGGAACAGCCGGCCGAAGGTCGAGAGCGAATCCACCGCCTCGCCGCGCCCCAGCGTCGCGATCGTCCGCCGCTCCTCCTCCGTCAGCACGTCGACGAGGGCCAGGGGCGATGCGGCGGACCGGCTGAGCGCGTCGAGCGCCGTGCGCAGCGACGTCATGATCCGCGCGGCGGCGTCCGGCGTGAAGCGGCGCGGATCGTAGTTCAGCCGCAGCTCCAGGTCGTCCCCGGGCGCGACGACCAGCGTCAGCGCGTAGTTCACCCGCTCCGGGATCTCCATCGCCAGCACGTGGACGACATCGTCGTCGTCATCCTCTTCCCCTGCGGCGGAGAGGGGCTGGTTCTCGAAGACGTAGGTGGATTCGAAGAGCGGGCGGTCGCGCGGCACGTCGCTCCACCCCTGCACGTCCACCAGGCTCACGTGCTCGTGCTGGCGGATCTCGCCCTGCGCGTGCTGCACGGTCGCCAGCCACTCGCCCACGCTGCCGGTCTCCGGCACGCGCACGCGGAAGGGGACGGTGTTGATGAACAGGCCGATGGTCTGCTCCACCGCCGGCACCTCCGCCGGCCGCCCGGCCACGACGAAGCCGAACACCACGTCGCGCTCGCCGGACCAGCGCGAGAGCGTCATGGCCCACGCGGCCTGCACCAGCGTGTTGAGGGTGACGGCGTTCTCGCGCGCGTATCCGCTCAGCCGCTGGTGCTCGTCCGCGGAAAGGCGGGCGCGCAGGCTGGCGTGCTCCTCGGCCACGGCGGCGCCGCCGCGGTCCAGCGGCAGCGGCGTGGCCTCGCCAAAGCCGGCCAGGTGCGCGCGCCAGAACGCCTCGTCCGCGGCGGGATCCTGCTTCTGCAGCCACGCCACGTAGTTGCGGTA
>DASQBH010000177.1:0-2016 GCA_035635315.1 Longimicrobium sp. | reverse complement strand
GTGGTTCATGGACGCACTCCCTGTTCTGTGACCGGACCGCGGCCGCAGGCGCCCCGCCGACAAGCCGCTTGATTGTAGAACGCCCCAGCGGACGAAATGTTACCGCCGGGTTCACCCGCGTCAGGCGCGGTTCTCGGGATGGTAAAGGACAATTGCAGTAAATGAGCGGCACTCAGTCCGGGCCGTCCCGGTTCCCAGCGGAACGTTTGACGGGTCGAAGCAGGGGATGCGGACGGATTTCGCCTGACGTCGCCTTGAGAATCGCGGTTTCAGGGACGTCGCGGGGTACGAGGGGTGGCGCAAACGGTGTAACGGATTCAGCCGTTCTCCGTTCTCCATACAGGAAGGATGATGCGGAGGCAGCCCCCGGCCGGGCTGCGAAAAAGCGGACAACCGCTCACATGCGGAGGAAGGGATGAGCACCCAGATTTTCGCTGACGACGGCACGGGCGCGGACGACGCCCTTACCCCTCCGGAGGCAGGGGCCGCCCCGCTGATCATCACCGGCCTCCCGGATGACGCCAGCGTTCTTCCCGGGCGCGACGAGCGGCAGTACCAGGTGGGCGCGATGGTGTTCGACCTCGCCCATGACCTCCGGCAGTACCTTTCGCTCATCCGCGGCGCGGCCGAGCTGGCGCGGGAAGGGGTGATCACCATGGAAACGGCGGCCATCCTGGTGCGCGCGGTCGACCGCATGACGCGGATGATCCAAGACCTTCTGGAGTACGCGCGCGGCGTGGAGCAGGTGACGTTCAGCGACGTGCCCGTCCAGGCGCTGCTGGCGGAGTTGGACGAGATCGCGCTGTGCAAGCTGGAGGGGCAGGGGATCCAGGTGGAGCGCCTTATCCGCTTCAGCGGCGACGTGCACTGCGAGCGTGACCTGCTGGTGCGGGCGCTGCTCAACCTGATCACCAACGCGAGGGACGCGATGCCGGACGGCGGACGGCTCACGCTGACCGTCGACGAGGGCAACGGCATCCTCGTCTTCGGCATCTTCGACACCGGTAGCGGCATCCCCGACAGCATCCGGCCCACCATCTTCGAGCCGTTCGTCACGCACCAGAAGCGCGGGGGCACCGGGCTGGGCCTCGCCATCACGCGCGAGATCGTGCAGGCGCACGGCGGCTGCATCGGCGTCGACTCCACCGTAGGCCTCGGTTCCACCTTCATCGTCACCCTCCCGCATCCGTGCGCGGCAGCCGAAGATCCCACGCCAGCATCCGCCGCCGCGGAGGCACTGGAACTCGCGTAGCACATAGGCTCGCTCACCGGCGCAGACGAGTGGACCCCCGCCGTGCTGTATAGAACGGCGGGGCCGGGGTTCGTTACACGCGGCGGGGGCGCCGGCGGTCTCTCCAGACCTGACAGCTTGGCCCATCCGGCAGCGGAGGAACGGAGGTTAAACTCGATGCTGTCAGGATTGACGTTTGACCCGCGCGCGCTCCACGCGTAGCTTTTCGCTCCCCATTGCCCGCGCGACGTGCGGGCCCGGCCATTCCGATCGATCCCTGCCGATGCTCCCGCACCTTCGCCCGACACGCCCGGGCGAGATCCTGGACGGCGCCCTCCGGCTGCACCGGCTGCACGTCCATGCCGGTCCGGCCGCGGGGCCGCTGACGCCGCCGGGGGCGTGATGCAGGCCCGCATCCCCACCGCCGCCCAGGTGGACGAGGCGCTGCGCCGCACCTACGAGCGCCGCGAGCTGCAGCCCCGCGAGCCCGGCCCCCTGGACGGCGTGCGCGAGTGGTGGCGGCAGCTCTGGGCGCGCATCGGCGACTGGCTGGGGGGGTTCGGCGACCTGCGCAGCGAGAACCCGGTGCTGTACTGGCTGGTGATCATCCTGCTGATGGCGGCGGCGCTGGCCATCATCGGCTACCTGCTGTGGAGCACGCTGGCGCGCATGGAGGAGCGCGGCGCCGTGGGCCACACCACCGCCCCCGCGCGCGGCGGCGCGCCCAACGCCCGCGCCCGCACCGCCGCGGAGTGGGAGGAGGAGGCGCGCCGCGCCGCGGGAGA
>DASQBH010000176.1:0-3934 GCA_035635315.1 Longimicrobium sp. | reverse complement strand
GGTGAAGGTGTACGGGAGCGGCCTGATCTCCTCCGTGGGTGATGCCGCCAATGCGCTGGGGCCCAACTGCGACCGGCGGCCGTTCTCTCTGGATGCCGTGATGGCGCAGCATTTCGAGATCGACCGCTTCCAGGACGTCCTCTTCGTGGTGGATTCGTTCGACCAGCTTTTCGAGGCCGTGGAGGAGGCGAAGCGGCGCATCTGCAACTGACGCCCGCTTCGGGCCGGAGCGCCGTGAAAAGAGGCCGCGGGCACCTGCCCCCGCGGCCTCTTTCCGTCCCGCGGCGGCTCGCCGGGGTAACGGTGCTGATGCTGAGCGGGTGCCTCGGCGGCCTGTACAGCGATCTGCTGCTCCGCGCGGGCCACTACGGCCCGGCATTCTGAGAGCGTGTTCAAGAATCTGGTCTTTGAGATAACCGAGGATTGACTTCCTGAGGGAGCGCGCCTCCGGAACTTGAAGTTGCTCGACCGCTTGCGCGCGACCGAAGGACCTCGTCCCGGCGATTGCGGGGCTGGCTACGCGGCACCGATCCAGCCCCCGGGTGCTGCCGGCGAGAGCCTTCGGTCGGCGCCCAATTGTTGCGCAGCAGCGGGTTGGGCGCGCCTCCCTCAGGAAATCAATTCTTGGACTGATTCTTAAACACACTCTCAGCCTCAGAGAGTGTTGAGAAACCTCGAGTGACGAATTCTCATCCTGAGGAGCGCCGCGTTCAACTTTCCGGACAGCCCGGCGCACCCTGGCGTGCGCTCGCTGCGGGCTGGTACGTCGCCGTGCAGTGAGGAGCAGACAGCACGAGAACCCGGGCCTCGGAGTGCCGCCGGAGCTACGCCGCTTCCGCCACCGCTGGCGGAAGCGGCATGTGTTTGCGTACCTTGACCGGCACGTCGCCAAACGGTCGCTTCAGGCGGGCTCACCTGCGCCGGCTCGCGGGCAGCCAGCCGTCGTGGCGCCATACTCCAACGCCCCGCCCATTCCCGCGTCCCGGGCCGGGCTTCACCGTTCCACCCTCTGCGCATGACCAAGCGGCCGATCCGGCTGGGCGAGCTGCTCGTCCAGATGGGGCGCGTGACCCCCGACGAGGTGGAGCGAGCCCTGGTGCACCAGCGCGAGCACGGCGGCTACGTGGGTGACTCGCTGGTCGCACTTGGCATCCTTACCCGCGACGAGCTGTGGTGGGGGCTGGCCGACCAGCACGGCCTTCCGTTCGTCCATCTGCGGGCCGAGCACATCGACCACGCACTGGCCGCGCGCGTGCCCGCCGCGTGGGCGCGCGAGCACAGCGTGCTCCCCGTGCTGTGGGACGAGGGGCGCGTTACGGTCGTCATGCGAGAACTGGCCGGCCTGGAGATGCTGGACGAGGTGCGGCTGCTGACCGGCGCCAGCGAGGTGGTGCCGGCGCTCTCCTCGCCGGAGGCCATCGCGGAGCTGATCGACGCGGTGCACGGCGACGCCACGCCCCTGGGAGTTGAAGCGCTGCTGGCCGAAGCCCTTGCCCGCGGCGCAACCGCCCTGGGCGTCTCCGTCCGGCCCGGGCGGGCCACCGGCTGGTACCTGGCCGGTGATCTTGTCTCCCGCGCGCTGGGGCCGGCGTGGCGCGCGGAGCTGGGCGCGGTGGTAGAGCCGGCGTTCGCGGAGGTGGGCGGACCCGTGGGCGCGCCCGCGCGCTGGAGCGCCACCGCGCGGGCGGGGAGCGAACTGCGGATGCTGGAGTGCAGCGCGGTGGGAAAGGGCGACGTGCTGGAATGGGCCGCCGTCCCCGGCGAGCGGATGGACGCCGATCCCGCGCGCATGCAGGCCGATGCCGCGCTCGTCCAGCGCGCGCGAGAGGCGCGGCGCGGGGCGGGGCTGGCCGCGCGCATCGAGTGCGATGCAGGCGCCGCCCGCGCGGCCGAGGCGCTGCTGACGCTTCTTCCCGCGCGCGTGCTGGGCGACGCCGTGCGCGCACTGCACCTGGCGGACCGGACCGCCGCGGTGCCGCCGGGAACGCTGGTGATCCTCGTGGACGGTCCGCTCGCCGCGACGGCCGCCGGCCTGCAGCCGTTCGCTCCCGACGCCGTGACGGTGCGCGTGGACGCGCTGGGCCAGGACGACCTGGCCGCGCTGCGCCGCCTGGCGCCG
Source organism: Longimicrobium sp. (assembly GCA_035635315.1). GTDB lineage: Bacteria > Gemmatimonadota > Gemmatimonadetes > Longimicrobiales > Longimicrobiaceae > Longimicrobium. The sequence goes on along the minus strand of DASQBH010000176.1, from coordinate 1,815 downwards.
TTCGTGGCGGTGCTCGCCGGCTCCGGCCCGGGGCCGGCGCCCGCCTTTGACTGTGTGGTGCGGCTCGGCCTGGATGCGGGCGGGCCGGCCTGGACGCTCGTGGACTGATGGCGAAGATAGACCAGTTCCTCAACCTGCTCGTGGAGTTCGGCGGGTCCGACCTGCACCTGAGCTGCGGCGGGCCCCCGGTGCTGCGCGTGCACGGGCACCTGCAGCGCGTGAAGTACCGCGACCTGGTGGAGCGGGACCTGGACGTTCTGCTGGGCGAGATCCTGACCGAAGGGCAGATGCAGCGCTACCAGGCCACCCACGACCTCGACTTTGCGTACGAGATCGCCGGGGTGGCCCGCTTTCGCGGCAACTTCTTCCGCCAGCACCGCGGGCCCGGGGCGGTGTTCCGCATCATCCCCTCGAAGATCCCCACGGCCGAGGAGATCAACCTTCCCGACGCCATCCGCCGCTTTACGGACCTTAACCGGGGCCTGGTGCTGGTAACCGGCCCCACGGGATCGGGAAAGTCGACGACGCTCGCCGCCATGATCGACCTGATCAACCAGACGCGTCCGGAGCACATCCTCACCATCGAAGATCCCATCGAGTTCGTCCACCCGAACAAGAAGGCGCTCGTCAACCAGCGCGAGGTGGGTCCGCACACGGAGAGCTTTGCCGCGGCGCTCAAGGCGGCCCTGCGCGAGGACCCCGACGTGATCCTGGTGGGTGAGATGCGCGACCGCGAGACCATCGCCCTGGCGCTCACGGCGGCCGAGACGGGGCACCTGGTGTTCGGTACGCTGCACACCAACAGCGCGCACAAGACGGTGGACCGCATCATCGACACCTTTCCCGGCGACCTGCAGCACCAGGTGCGCGCCATGCTCTCCGAAAGCCTGCGCGGCGTGGTCGCCCAGCAGCTGCTGCGCAAGAAGGGCGGCAAGGGAAGGGTCGCCGCGCACGAGATCATGGTGGGGACGGCGGCGGTCTCGAACCTGATCCGCGAGGGCAAGACGTACCAGATCCCGTCCATCATCCAGACGGGAAAGAAGGACGGGATGGTGCAGATGGACCAGTCGATCCTGGCGCTGGTGATGGCGGGCGTCGTCGAGGGAAAGGAAGCGTACGCCAAGGCGCTGGACAAGGCGCTCTTTCAGCAGTACGCCGACTGATCCCCAGTCCGCAGAAGAGTATGGATATCCAGCCAGCGGACGGTGGCAGAATCACCAGGGCACACTGATCTGGAGACCCTGGATCAGCGGCCCGCCTCCGCAGGGGAGGCGGGCCGCCGTTCATCCGCTACTGCAGCACGGGGAAGCCGCGGCCGCCGCGGGTGACGCTCGGCGCGGCGCGGAGGGAGGACGAGGGGCCGGGGACGGTGTCTGCCGGGGCGGTGGGCCGCACGCCGGAGATCCGGTTGGGGTCGATGGTCCCGTCCAGGTCGCAGTCGAACGAGCCGCCGTCCTGCACGGTCTCGTGGTTGCCGCGGTAGACGTTGTCGCCGGTGGTGGGCTCGAAGCGGGCGCCCACCGGGTTGTCGCCCACGTTGTTGCCTTCGAAGGTGTTCCAGCACGCGCCGCGCGCCGAGATCCCCGCGCGGCCGGAGTTGCTGATCTGGTTCCCCTTGAAGCTCACGCCGCTGATGGAGACGCGGCTGGCCACGATGAGCGCCAGGTCGATCCCGTCGCGCAGCACGCCGTCGATGCGGTTGTGCTCCACCCGCGAGTCGTACACGTTCGTCAGCACCACGCCGTTGGACCAGCTGCCCAGGATCTGGTTGTGGGTGATGGTCACGTTGTGCCCTTCGCGTACGCGGATGCCGCC
>DASQBH010000175.1:0-3853 GCA_035635315.1 Longimicrobium sp. | reverse complement strand
AGGGAACCGTTCCCCCGCGCACGCTGAACCCTCGACCAGACGTCCTCTCATGACTCGCGCACTCCTGAACGCCGCCGCCGTGCTGGCGCTGGCTGCCGTATCCGCACCCGCGGCCGCGCAATCCGACATCCTGCTGCAGCTGCGCTCCGGCAGCCCCGCGAGCGACCGCTTTCGCGTAGACTCCGCCGGCGGCGTGATCGCGCTGGGGCAGATCACCCTGGGGATCATCCCCGCGACCGGCGCCGGGTGGCGGATGATGTGGTACCCCGCCAAGGTGGCGTTCCGCGCCGGCTACGCCGACGCGGGCGGCCAGTTCGACGAGGCCAACATCGGCTACTACTCGTGGGCGGGGGGCGCGCTGAGCACGGCGGCCGGCATCTACTCGTTCGCCATGGGGAACCAGAACACGGTCGAGGCGTCGGCGCAGTGCGGGATGGCGCTGGGCAGCGGCAACAAGGTGTGGGGCTCCGGCGGCAGCATCGGCACCTGCGGGCTGGCGTTCGGGCTGAACAACGACGTGCTGGACCACGCGGGCGTGGCCATCGGCCAGAACAACTGGAGCGACGGCGACGCGGCGGTGGCCATCGGCTACACCACCACGGCCGACGCCGACTACTCCATGGCCTTCGGCTACCGCGCCAGCACCAACGGCCACACCGGCGCCAAGGTCTTTGGCGACGCGTCGACCACGGACAGCATCGAGGCGGTGGCCAACAACGAGTTCGCCGTGCGCGCGGCCGGCGGCTTCCGCTTCCGCAGCAACGCCACGCTGACCAACGGCTGCAACATCGCGGCGGGCGGCGCCTCCATCACCTGCGCGTCGTCCATGACGCTCAAGGAGAACTTCGGCGACGTGGACGGCGAGGACGTGCTGGCCCGCATGCGCCGCATCCCCGTGAACACCTGGAACTACATCGACGAGGGGCGCCAGTCGCGCCACATGGGGCCGTTCGCCGAAGACTTCTGGCGCGAGTTCGGCCTGGGGAACGAGCCGCTGGCCATCGGCCACCTGGACATCGACGGGGTGAACTTCGCCGGCATCAAGGCGCTGGACACGCGGACGCAGGGGATGCAGGCGACGATCAGCACGCAGGCGCGGGAGATCGAGCGGCTGCGGGCGGAGAACGAGGCCCTGCGCGCGAACGACGCCGAGATGGCGGCGCGCATCGCCCGCCTGGAGGCCCTCGTGACGCCGTAACCCCCGGCACGCGCGCACCTGGCGCGCACTCACCTGCGGACGGTCAAGGTCAACGTGTCACACTACCGTGCCATCACCGTAGTCACGTTGTACACGGCGCTCGCCGCCTGCGCCGACCACCCGGCTGGCCCCCCCATCCAGCCCGAGCCCACCCCGACGCCCGTCCCGCTGGGCGTGTACGAGATCACGCTGTCGGGGCTGGACGGCTCGGAATCCGGCGCGCTGCGCGCCGGCAGGGCCGTCGCCGTGCCCGCGGGGCCGGCGCTGGCCCTGAACCCCGTGGCCAGCGGACTTTCCCTGGAGGAGGTGTCGACCTCCTCCGTCCTGGACGGAACGCGGGGAGAGGGCGGACAGCGGCTGATCTCGGTGGTCTTCCGGGTACGCAACACCACCGGGGGGCCGCTCACCAACCTGACGATGATCCCCGCCACGACGGCGAGCACGATCCCCGGCACGCCGTTCACCGAGGTCCAGCTGAGGAACGAAGCGCCGGCGGACCCGGCGATCGCCCAGAGCATGGTGCCCGCGGGCGCCGTCTCCATGGGCGAGGACGCGCGGCTGCGCAGCAACTATCCCGACGTGCTGCAGGTGTTCACCGAGGCCGAGGTGGCGGCCATCACCCCGCCGGCCGGGGTCACGGGGCTGTTTCCGTACGGGTTCGTGGTGAGCAACCCCGGCTCGCCCGGCAGCCGCACCCTTCCCAACGCCGCGAACCCCCACGACTGGGGTGGCATGGTGACCTTCGCGTTCCGCTACCCCCTTCAGCCCGCCGGCGCCGCCAGCGATCCGTTCACCGTGACCTTTCAGGTGGTCGTGGTGGAGGACACGGAGACGCGGATGACGGAGAGCATCGAGGAGCGGCAGGACACGTCGGGGGTGCGGCGGGCGCGCGAGCGGGCCGCGGCGCTGGGCGCCACCACCGTCACGGTGCTGGCCGGCAGCCCCGCCGCCGACCCGTTCGTGACCGACTACCCGGGGCAGCGGCAGATCTGCTCGGTGCGCACCGCCGGTGCGGCGGGGTCGCCCACCCGCTTCATCACCGCCCCGGCGTCGTTCACCGAGCTGGCCATCTACCGCCCGGGCGAGGCGCTGGACCCCTGCGCGCCGTACTACACGGCGGGGACGGTGACGCCGGCCCACTACGGCATGCCGTACCAGGTGGCCATGCGCGCCATGGACCGCTACGGCAACGTGTTGACCGGCACCGTCGACACCCTGGTGCTCAGCTCCACCGACGGCACCGCGGTCATGCCGGCGGCGGCGCACTTCGTCAACGGCCTGCGGCTGCGCAACCTGGTCTACACCACCTACGGCAACTCCACGCTCACGGCCACGGGACGGCGCCTCAAGGGGACGGCCCCGATCTTCGTGAACGGGATGATGCGCATGTGGGACGGCGACATCGACACCAACTGGTTCACCAACGGCGACTGGGTGCAGAACTACCACCCCGGGGTGCAGGACTCGGTGACCATCCCCGGCGACCGGCCGTTCTACCCGCTGCTGATCCAGAACACCACCACCGCGGGGATCCTGATGACCCCGGGGACCACCACCGAGCCCTTCATCAACCTGTCGTCGTTCGACCTGACGGTGGCCGGCGACGTGGCGCTGGGGACCACGGGCACCTTTACGGGCACCGGCCGGCTGATCCTGACGGGGCCCAGCAACACGGTCGGCGGCGGCGTGAGCAACTTCGACGTGCGCAACCTGCGCATCACGGACACGGGCCGGTACTCGGCCAGCAGCAACCTGAACGTGACCGGCGGCAGGATCGTGGTACAGGGTGGAAGGCTGCGGAACCAGGGGTTCCGCATCCGGGTGCGTCCCACCTGACGCGAGCCCCCGGGCCGTCCGTCCGCCGGCGCTCTCCGCGGCTGCGCCGCACGCGGCCCGGCGGGTCCGGCGGGCGGCGCAGCCCCCGCCGGCCCAGGTACGACCGTTCGCGCGGGAACGGTACCTTCCGCGCCCGGGGGCCAGCTCCCCGAAACCTCCACATCCGGGGAACTTGACCATGCATGGCTTTCTGAAAACGACCTTCGCCGCGCTGGCGGTTGCGCTGGCCGCGGCGCCCGCGGCCGCGCAGTCCGACATCCTGCTGCAGCTGCGCTCCGGCAGCCCCGCGGGCGACCGCTTCCGGGTGGACAGTGCCGGCGGCGTGGTGGCGCTGGGGCAGATCGGCTATGGCATCATCCCCGCCAGCGGCGCGGGGTCGCGCATGATGTGGCATCCGTACAAGGTCGCCTTTCGCGCGGGCTACGCCGACGCCGGCGGCCAGTTCGACGAGAGCAACATCGGCTTCTACTCCTGGGCGGGCGGCGCGCTGAACCGGGCGGCGGGGATCTACGCCTTCGCCATGGGCAACCAGAACACGGTCGAGGGCGACGCCCAGGCAGGGACCGCCCTGGGGAGCGGCAACAAGATCTGGGGCACCAACCCCAACTACGGCAACTACGGCACGGCCGTGGGCCAGAACAACGACGTGATGGACACCTGGGGCTTCGCGGCGGGGTTCGACAACACCTCCGACGGCGACGCGGCGGTGGCGCTGGGCTACAAGACGACGGCCGACGCCGACTACTCCATGGCCTTCGGCTACCGCGCCAGCACCAACGGCCACACCGGCGCCAAGGTGTTCGGCGACGCGTCGACCAC
>DASQBH010000174.1:0-5040 GCA_035635315.1 Longimicrobium sp. | reverse complement strand
AGGATCTCGGCCCAGATCGCCGCCAGCGCGACCTCCGTGTCGCCGGCCGGCGCCTCGTATCCGCGCCGGGCGTACCCGTCGGCCGTGGGCGCGGGGAGCGCCCCGCGGTCCAGCTTTCCGCTGGACGTCAACGGGAGCGCCGCGAGCGGGACGTACGCCGCGGGAACCATGGGGTCCGGGAGGAGCGCGGCCAGGTGCGCGCGCAGCGCTTCGGGCGCGCGAGGCTCCTCCGCCACGAAGTAGGCCACCAGGACGGCGGCGCCCCCCGCGCCGGAGGGGCGCGGGACCACCGCCGCCTCGCGCACGCCCGGGTGGCGCCTGAGCGCCGCCGCCACCTCGTCCGGCTCCACGCGGTAGCCGCGGATCTTCACCTGGTGGTCCCGGCGCCCCAGGAACTCGACGGCCCCGTCCGGCAGCCTTCGGCCCAGGTCCCCCGTGCGGTACATCCGGGCGCCGCGCCCACCCGCGTCGGGGACGAACGCCGCGGCGGTGAGCCCGGGGCGGCCCCAGTAGCCCAGCGCCACGTGCGGGCCGCGGACCACGATCTCGCCCCGGGCGTACAGCTCCGCCGGCTCGCCGTGGTCGTCCAGGAGGAGCACCTCCGCCCCCTCCACCGCGTGGCCGGCCGGCACGGCGTGGCCCGGCGGCTCCGTGCAGTGGTCCATGAAGCACTGCAGGGCCAGCGTCGACTCGGTGGGGCCCAGGCCGTTCACCAGGACGCACCCCGGCGCGAAGTGCTCCCGGAACCGCTCCCAGTCGGAGCGGACGACGGCCTCGCCGCCCAGCACCACCAGCCGCACGGAGGGAAAGCGGTCGCCCGGCGGCCCGCCGCCCGGGAGGAGGGCCCGGAAGAGCGTGGGGGTGGAGTGGTAGAGGGTGATCCGGCGCGAGCGCAGCCACTCCGCGAGCGGCTCCACCCCGCGCCGGCGGACGTCGAAGAGGTGGAGGGCGGCGCCGTTCAGGAGCGCGCCGAAAAGGTCCATGACGGCGGCGTCCGTGGCGTACGAGGCCAGCAGCGTCAGCCGGTCCTCCGGGCCGATGCGCAGCGCGCCGGTGTAGGCGCGGATGTGCGCCAGGACGTTGCGGTGGGACTGGGCCACCCCCTTGGGCTCTCCCGTGGAGCCCGAGGTATAGAGGAGGTAGGCGAGCTGCTCCGGCGGGACGTGGGGGAGGACGTCCGGCTCCGCGCCGGCGGCGGGCTCCAGGCTCTCCACCTGGAGCACGGCGGCCGGCCCGGCGCGAAGGCTCCCGGCCAGGCGGAGCGCCGCGGCGTGGCCGGCGCGGTCGGCCACGACCAGGGTGGCCGCGGCATCGTCCAGCACCTGGCGCATCCGCGCCTCGGGCCAGGCGGGGTCCAGCGGCACGTACGTCTTCCCCGCCGCCAGCGCCCCCAGCACGCCCGCCACCATCGGGGCGTCGGGCTCGAAGAGGAGCCCCACGCGCCCCGGCCCGGAGCCGGCCGAGGCCGCCACCGCCCCCGCGATCCGCACCACGAGATCGTCCAGCGCCCGGTAGCTCCACTGGCCCGAGGGGGCGTGGACGGCGATCCGCTCCGGGTGCGCCGCCGCCCGCGCCCGGAAGCACGCGGCGATGGACCGGTCGATCTCCACCGGGGCGAAGGGCGCGTGGGCGACGGAGGCCCTCATCCGCCGCGCCGCGGCGTGGGAGGCGCCCTCCTCCGCCAGCCGGCGGCGCTCCGCCCCGGACATGAGCGGGAGCCGGTCCACCCTCCGGCCGTCGTCCGCCGCCATCTCCTCCAGCACCGTGCGCAGGTACGCGAGCCAGCGCTCCACCGTGGCGGCGTGGAAGAGCGAGGTGGCGTACTCCACCCCGCCGGTGATCCGGCCGCCCGCCTCTCCCAGGGTGAGCGACAGGTCGTAGCGCACGGCCGCACGGGCCGCCACGCCGGGGCCGCTGGCCGGCCCCGTCCTGAGCCCCGCCAGGTCCAGCTCGCCGCGGGGCGCGCTCTGCCAGGTGAAGCTCACCTGGAAGAGGGGCGTGTAGGCCAGGGAGCGGACGGGGCGCACCAGCTCCACCACCTGCTCGAAGGGGATGTCCTGGTTTTCCTGCGCCTCCAGCACCCGCGCCTTCACGCGCGCCAGCAGCTCCGCCACCGTCGGCCCGCCCGCCAGCTCCACCCGCAGCGGGAGCGTGTTCAGAAAGAAGCCGATCAGCCCCTCGATCTCCCGCCGCCCCCGGTTGGCGGTCGGCATCCCCACCATCACCTCCTCCTGCCCGGAAAGGCGGCCGAGCACGACCGCCCACCCCGCCAGCAGCGTCATGAACAGGGTGGTCCCGTGCCGCCGGCCCAGGCGCTTCAGGGCGGAGGCCGGCTCCTCGTCCAGCGCCCACGGCAGAAAGGCTCCCCGGTGGTCCTGCCGCGCCGGGCGCGGGTGGTCGGCCGGGAGCTCCAGCAGCTCCGGGGCGCCGGAGAGCGTCCGGCGCCAGTACTCCGCCTGCCGCCGCAGCACCTCGCCGTCCACCCAATTCCGCTGCCACGCCGCGTAGTCGGCGTACTGGATCTCCAGCGGCGGAAGCGGGTCGGGCTCGCCGCGGCGGTACGCCCCGTAGAGCGCGCTCAGCTCCGTGGTCCACACGCCCATGGACCAGCCGTCGGAGACGATGTGGTGCATGGTCACCAGCAGCACGTGCTCGTCCGGGCCCATGCGCACCAGGCGCCCGCGCACCAGCGGCCCCCGCTCCAGGCTGAACGGCGCCCCCGTCTCCTCGGCCGCGATGCGCCGCAGTGCCTCCCCCGCCCCCTCGCCGTCGCCCAGGTCGTGGTCCACCAGGTGGAAGCGGCTGGCCTCCGCGGGGGCGATGCGCTGCACCGGCTCGCCGTCCACCTCCGCGAAGGTGGTGCGGAGCGCCTCGTGCCGCCGGACCATCCCGTCCAGCGCCCTCACCAGCGCCGCGCGGTCCAGCGCGCCCGACAGGCGCAGGCGCGTGGTCATGTGGTACGCGGCGCCCGCGCTCCCCATCCGGTCCACGAACCAGAGCCGCGCCTGCGCGAACGAGAGCGGCAGCGGTCCGCTCCGGTCCACCGGCTCGATCGGTGACAGCGTCGCCGCGGCCCGCGCGGGGGCGGTGGCCTCGGCCAGCTCGAGCAGCGCCAGGCACTCAGCGGTCGAAAGGTTCAGCATGTTCGAGCAAACTGCGCGGGAGCGGGGTGTACGGGCGAGGTGGCGCTGCACCTCGGGAAGGGGCAAGCGGGCCTGGGAAGACGTCGTTGCGGTGGGTGGATTCCGCGCGGCGGGGGCGGCCGGGCGTGCCGGCCGCTCGCCCGCACTGTCGGCGAACCGCCCCGCGGGCGGAGCGCGTGAGGAAAGTGGGAGGTCATGCGACGGTGGAGTCGCGGACCAGCGTCCGCGCACCGCCAGGCTGGCGGTGGGCTCGCCGAAGAAGACGACGAGCGGGTCCCGGCGCATCGGCGCGCGGCCCGGCGCCGGCTTTTGCCAATGCCCAGTGGAAAGGTCCACCCCGCCCGCCCACGGTGCCGGCGCTTCCTCCACCGCGCCCGCACCCGCTCGTCCGCGCATCCTCCGGACGGTGCGTCACCTCTCGCGCGCGCTGCGATCCTCGGCGAGGAAGCCGGCCAGCGTTGCCACGTGGGGCGACTTCAGCGTGGTGATGTGGTTCCCCGCGCCCACCGAGAACACCAGCCCGGGCGCCCACTTCCTCCATCCCCGCTCGACCTCGGCGAAGTGCGCGCGGTTGGCCGCCTCGTCCATCCGGGAATCGTCGACGAGCACCAGGCGCAGCCGGCCGGGATAGACGCCCAGGGGGCGGTAGGGGGTGCGCACACACCGCGAGAACGTCCGGAACGGACCGGCCAGCACCTCGGGCGTCGTGCGCGCGGGGAGGAGGCCGAACCCGACCATCTTCCCGTGAAGGAGCTTCAGCCACCCGGCTTCGTCCCGCGAGGCGACCTCCGCGGGGCCGATCCCGAGGGACCGCTCCGCGGCCAGCTCCAGGACCTCCACCAGCATCAGGAAGGCCTCCCCGGCGCCGTACTCGCGGACCACGGCCTCTGAATCGTCCGGCACCTCGCTGTCCAGGATGGTGAGCGACGCGACGGGGCGTCCGGCGTCGTGGAGCCGCAGCGCCATCTCGAACACCACCCACCCGCCAAAGGAGTGGCCCAGCAGGTGGATGGGCCCCGTGGGGCAGGCCTCGCGGAGCGCGCGGAGGTAGTGCTCCACGGCCGCCTGGACGGTGGAGTGGGGCGGTGCCTCCCCGTCGATCCCGCGCGGCTGGAGCCCGTGGACCGGCACGGACGGGTCCAGCGCCATCATCAGGTCGACAAAGGAGGTGACGCCGCTCCCCGCGCCCGGCACGCAGAAGAGGGGCGCGGCGCCGGCCGCCCCGCCCTGGAGCGTCACCACGGGCGAACCGTCCCTGGCGGAGCGCGGCGCCGCCTCCTCCCCCGCCCGGCCGACCGCGCGCGACAGCGCCTCGCCCAGGGTGGCCGCGTTCGGCGCCTGCATCATGGACAGGTGCGTCCCCGGCACGGGCGTGACCCGGAGCTGCGTCGCGGAAAGCGTGGCCCGCCAGCCGTGCGACGGCTCCGGGTCGGCGCTCTGCTGGGCGGGAAAGAGGTGAATGGCCACCGGGAGCGGCTGCGGCGAGTATTCGCGCAGGGCGCGCTGGTGATCGCGCAGGCGGTCGCGCACCGCCCGGGCCTGCGCCACGGTGACGTGGCGTGGGAGGAGCCCCTCGTCGCGGCACTTCCGGACGAACGTCTCCAGGTCCTCGTCGCCGGCCGCCGCGATCTCCGTGTCGAGCTCCGCGCCCCCGCCGTCCGCCGTGGTGCCGGCGGCGCGGAGCGCGTGGAGGATGAGCTCATGCTCCTGCGCCGCATCGTGCGACCCGGCGCCGGCGCGAGCGGGGTGGTAGCTGTCGAACATCCCCACGAACTCGACCGTCTCGTCCCGGCCGATCAGCTGGATGGCAACCTCGTAGGAGAGGACGCCCCCGAACGACCCCCCCGCCAGCCGGTACGGCCCCGAGGGCTGCACCTCGCGGATCATCCGCACCAGG
>DASQBH010000173.1:0-2861 GCA_035635315.1 Longimicrobium sp. | reverse complement strand
GGTCGACGTCCCCACCCCCACGCCCGTGGCGGCGGCGTACACCAGCGACTTTTCCACCGGCAGCACCCACTGCCCGTCCCAGTAGCCGGGGACGTTCTCGTAGTGCACCGTCAGGTAGGCCACCCCGGGGGGGAGCGAGCTCTTCAGGCCGCTCAGGGTGATGTCCAGGTACTCACGGCCGTCCAGCACCACCCGGGCCTGCGGCCGGAGCGTCCACTCCGGGGAGGTGCCCAGCGGGTTGCGGGTGTCGGTCCAGCTTCCGCCCTCCACCCCGGGGCTGTGCGAGACCCCCACCTCGACGCTGTCCAGCTCGCTGATCTTGGCCAGCGCCCAGGGGGCGTTCGCGGAGTCGGCGGTGGACGCCCCCTCCGCCGTCAGCACCAGCCGGGTCGCGGTGCTCAACTCCACCCTGGACTGTTCCGGGTAGGTGCCGTTCGCCGGCAAGGTGTTGGTGATGCGCAGCGTGAGCGTGTTGGCCGTGCTGCCGTCGTTCAGCACCGTGCCTGGCCCCGCGAGCCCCGCGTGCAGGGGAAGGTTCTTCACCCCCAGGTGGTTGATGATGCTCACCGGCAGGGTGCGCGTCTCGTCGATCGGCGAGGCGGCCGAGGGCCCGTCGGTCACCGAGCGGGTGCGCAGCTCCACCCGCGTTCCCCGCGTTCCCCCTTCGGCGGCGGCGCACAGCGGCGTGAGCTTCAGGGTCACCGCGCTCCCCGCCGCCATGGCCCACGCCGCCGCGCCGTCCGCGCGCATCAGGTAGACGGAGACCCCGTCGGCGGTGGTCTGCGGCGCGCTCGCGCTCCACTGCGCGTCGCCCGAGAGGGTGAGCCCCTGCATGGCCATGGGCCCCAGCACCCCGGGACGAAAGCGCAGCTCGAAGTGGTGCTCCAGCGCCGTGGGCGCGGCCACCCCCAGCGGCTGCAGGTAGACGGGCCCCCCCGAGGTGTTGCGGATGACCAGGTCCACCTCGTGGGTCTTTCCCGACTGGGGGTTCTCGATGTACAGCGCGTTCTGGTCGTTCTCGTCCAGGAGCTCGAAGCCGATGGGGTGGGTGGCGCGAAAGGGCACCACGCGGTCCACCTCCGTCACCTCCCAGAGCTCCGCCTGGGTGAGCGCGCGGCTGTAGACGCGCACGGCCGCGATGCGCCCCCTGAAGGAGCCCGTCTGCCCGGGTCCCCCGTCCTTGCCGATCCACCAGGGGGTGGTGGCGCTGGTGAACACCTGCGCCGGGGCCGTCTTGGTATCCACCAGCGCGGCGTTGCGGTAAAAGCGGTACGCGGTGCCCTCCTTGACCCACGCCACGTGCACCCACTCGCTTTCGGCGGGATAGAAGTCGGCGAGCGTTCCGCCGAACTGCGTCCCTCCCGTACTGGCGGCCGACGCGTACTTGAGCCCGCGGCCGCTGAACGCCAGCGACGGCTTTGGCTGGGCGTCGCCGTGCTTGCCGATCAGCCCCACGCTGGCGCCGTTGGTGGGGTCGGGCATTACCCAGAGCGCCACCGTGAACGCCCCGGGGGCGGTGAACGGGTCGGTGACGGACAGGTAGCCGCCCGATCCGTCGAAGCGGGCGCAGCGGCCGAAGGTGGCGTCCCACACGGGGGCCACGGTGCCGCTCACCGTGCCGTTGCGTCCCTTGCCGGAGCTGTCGGCGGCCTGCGTGCCCACGTCGTCCAGCTTGAGGTGCAGCTCCAGTCCGGTGGTCAGGGTCATGACGAGGCCCTTTCATGCTGGGGGGCGGGCGCGTGCGCGTCCGGCGCGCCGTCTGCCAGCGGCAGCTGGGGGGCGGCCTGCCGGTGGATCTTGCCGATCAGCTGGTGCACCCGGGTGTAGGGCCGACGTCCCAGCGCCTCCAGCACCTGGTTCACCTCGTCCAGCGTGAGCGAAAGTTCGATGGGGCTCATGGGGGCCTTGCGCGTGCGGTGCGGGGAAGGGGAGGCCGGGGATGCGGGCCGTGCATCTCCCCTGAGGCCGGAATCAACGGGTGTGGTCGATCGGGGAGCCCGTCCGCCGGGCTCCACGGGGAGGATCAGCCGTCGTCCGCGCCCGCCGCGGCGCCGGCTTCCGCGCGCAGCTTGAGCCAGCCTTCGCGCAGCTCCTGCGCGCCGGCAAAGGCGGCCACCGCCTGGAAGGGAAGGATGTGGGTGCGGGCGAGCAGGGCCTCCACCCGCGGCTCGGCGTCCGCCAGGTCGGTGCCCAGCGAGGCCTCCGTCCGCCGGTCGGAGGGGACGACGGAGGCGCGGCCGCTCTCGATCAGCATGGTCCACCCCCTGTCCAGCAGCCGCTGCCACACCGTATCCCCCGCCGCGCCGAACTCCGCCGTCGCCTCGCCCAGGGTGAGCACGCCCGCCGTGCCGCGCTCCGTCCACCCCTGGCGGCCCCGCGCCAGCCACGACCAGGTGTAGCCCGGCTCGTCGGGAAGGGAGACGCGCACGGCGCCGCGCTCCGCCAGCAGGGGCGCGGTGAGGAAGGTGACCTCCAGGGCGCGCAGGGCGGGCTGGTACTGGTCGGCGGGGATGTCAATGGACTTTGTGGGGGCCACGCCGCAGGTGGCGTGCACCACCCCGCGCGGGTCCACCAGCATGCTCACCGTGGCGGGAGGGGAGGAGAGGGCCTGCTCCAGGTAGATGGGCGCGGCGCCGCGCGGCACCAGCGGGTCGCCGGCGACGGGCTGGGCGTCGTCCGCCTCGCTCTGCGGCGCGTAGAAGCGGCCGGCGGCGTATCCATCCCCCTCCTCCAGCCAGTAGCCCACCAGCCCGTCGTTCAGCTGCCCGTGCTCGCCCAGGCGCACGGGAAAGCGCACGTCGGGAAAGCCGTGCGTGTCTCGCCCGGCGCGCCCCAGGTCCTGCCGGAAGGCGTTCCACCCC
>DASQBH010000172.1:0-14962 GCA_035635315.1 Longimicrobium sp. | reverse complement strand
AGGGGGAGAACTTCTTCTCGGCAGGCGGGCCCCCCGGCACGGGCGAGAGCCCCCTCCCCCCGGCCCCCTCCCCCGCTTCGCGGGCAGGAGGGGGAGAACTCCGGTCCCGGCGGAAGCCTGCCATCCGGCACGGGCTGGGGTGTATCCCCCCTCCCGCGCAGTTTGCGGGAGGGGGTGGACGAGCCTAAGCGAGGCCGGGGGAGGGCCCCACCTCGCCTCCGCGACGGCACCGTCGCCGTCCCACCTCCCTCCCCCACGCAGTTCGTGGGGGAGGTCGGGGAGGGGGGCGCTCCGCCTGGAGACGAGTCTTCGCTCCTCCGTCCCCCCATTTGACAATCCCGCTTCCAATCCCGCAGCTTGCACTTCATGGATTGGAGAAACTACGCCGGCCAGCACGCCCTGGCCGACTTCATCCCCCTGGAGCACGAGGGGGCGCGCATGCTGGTGCGCCGCGGGTACGAGGACGCCGCGCGGCTGCTGGTGGAGCGCAAGACCCTTCCCGCCGTGGAGATGCTGGGCGGCGGGCGGGCGGCGCACCCCGTGGTGGTGCTGCCCACGGGCGAAAAGGCCGTCGTGCGGCGCTACCACCGCGGCGGGCTCATGCAGCGCATCAACGCCGCGCGCTACTTCGGCGGCAACCGCGCGTTCGACGAGCTGCGGGCCACGGAGCGCGCCCGCGCCGGCGGCGTGCGCACGGCCCGCATCCTGGCCGCCATCGAGCGGCCGCGCACCGTGGGCTACACGGCCATGCTGGCCACCATCCTCATCCCCGGCGCGCGGGACGCGGCGGCGTGGCTGGGGAGCGCGGTGGGGGATGGAAGGCTGGAGATGCTGCGCGAGGCGGGGCGGCAGATGGCGGCGATGCACCAGTCCGGTGTGGCGCATCCGGACGTGCATCTGCGCAACCTGCTGGTGGCGAATGTGGACGGGGGGCCTGAAGTGTGGCTGCTGGACTTCGACAAGGCGCGCGTGCACGCCGGCCCGGTGCCGCGCGCCCGCCGCGCCACGGACCTGCGCCGCCTGGCCCGCTCCGCGCGCAAGCTGAAAGCCGACGTCGGCGCGGAGGGCTGGGGCGCGCTCCGCGACGGCTACGGCGAGGGCTGGCCGTCCGGGCTGACGCTGCGGTAGGGCTGGAGCGCAGCTGGCGACTGGAGGAATTCGATAGCCCTCGTGTCATTCTGCGTCGAGTCGTGCAATTGAACGGTTATGCGCGTCCCGAACCTCCTCAGGCAATCTGCCCTCGTTGAACAACGCCGTTACCCATTGATAGTACTTCTCAGCGAGTACCATTGCGTCGGGGATCCTAGATTGCGCCTGCGTCGCTTCTGCAATTCGGCACATAGTCTCGACCCGCTGGTGAGCGAGTGCAACTGCTTCTTTCAACAGCAGTTCACGTCGCCGAGCACGACGTTCTAGGTAGGCGCTGAAGAAGGTAATGAGTGAAGACGTAATTGCTCCCACGGCAGCGGAGGTGATGATGAGCACCGTGACTGGAACCTGCGTTGCTGCTTGCATGCGTCTCGTCCTGTGGAACGGGTTGCGGAAAGTAATGGATTCGCCGCGCCCCTCCCAAGGCTGATCTCGCTACGGCAGACCAAAGGTTAGCAAAGGTTCGTTTTTGGGGAATACCCTTGTATAGAGCCTGCTCCCTTTGTTATTCCGGGCTGATCTCTAGCTGTTGCGTGGATGGGCCAGCGCCAACTCCACCTTCTCCATCACCCGCTCTACGGTGATGCGCTCCATCCGCCCCGCCCGGTTGGGCGCATCGACCGGATAGTCCTCCCCCGGCTCGCCGAACGCATCCACCAGCAGCTCCCCGTAGCGCCGATACGGCCCATAGCGCCTGGGGTTCGTATGCCCCATCAGCGCCACCGTCGGCGTCCGGAGCGCGACGCCCATGTGCAGCGGGCCGGTGTCCGGGCTCACCAGCACGTCCGCGCGGCCCAGGAGGTACGCCAGCCGCCGCAGATCCCATTCGCGCAAGTCCAGCGGCGGATGCGACGCGGCCGCGCGGATCGCCGCCGCCGCGGCCTCCTCCCGCGGCGAGCGCCCGCCCACCAGCACCGTCCGTCCGCCCAGCTCCCCGCCGACCTGGTCCGCCAGCGCGGCGTAGCGCTCCGCCGGCCACTCCTTCTCCGGCTTGGTCGTCCCCACCACCATCGCCACCGTCGGCCCGGGCGCGTCCGGCAGCAGCGGGGCGTAGCGGGCGCGCTCCTCCTCCGTGGGCTCCAGCCCCCACTCCAGGCGTACGGGAACGCCGAGAAAGTCCAGGAACTCCAGGAACTCGTCCTGCACGTGCCCGCGCGGGCGCGCCGGCAGACGGTGCGTGCTGAACAGCCACGTCAGGTCGCGCGCCCGCGCCCGGTCGTAGCCGATGCGCACCGGCGCGCGCGTAAGCCCCGTCGCCACGCCGGCCTTGAGGTACGCCTGCAGGTTCAGCGCGACGTCGAACCGGCGCCCCGCCAGCGCCCGCCGCAGTTCGGCGAAGCCCGCCATCCCCCGTTTGCGGTCCAGCACCACGACCTCGTCCACGGCGGGATGCCCCTGCACCAGCGCCGCCGAGCCCGGCTGCATGATCCAGGTGATGCGCGCTTCCGGCCGGTGCGCCTTGAGGGAGTTGACCACCGGCAGCGTGTGCACCGCGTTCCCCACGGTGCTGATCATCACCACCGCCACGCGGTCCAGCGGCACGTTCATCGGCGGTACGTCCGGTCCCACAGCGCGACCTTCTCCATCACCTGCTCCACCGTGATCGTGCGCGTCCGCCCCAGGCGCTTCTGGATGGTGATGGGATAATCCTCGCCCGGGTAGCCGTACGCATCCACCAGCAGGTCGCCGAAGCGGCGGTACGGGCCGGTGCGCCTGGGGTTGATGTAGCCCATCAGCGCGATGGTCGGCGTGCCGAGCGCGACGGAGATGTGCATCGGCCCCGTATCCAGCGAGATCGTCAGCGCCGAGCCTTCGAGGATGCCGACCAGCTCGCGGAACGGCACACCCAGGGTGCTGACGATGGGGTGCTTCGCGCGCGCCAGGATCTCGCGCTCCGTCGCCATCTCCCGCTCCGATCGCCCGCCCACGATCACCGGCTGCAGGCCGTACCGCTCCCACAGGGCGTCGGATACGGCGGCCCAGCGCTCCGGCAGCCACTCCTTTTGCGGGTGCGTGCTGCCGATCACCAGGCACGCCGCCGGCCGATCCAGCCTGGCGAAGAACGCGCGCTGCGCCTCCACCTCGTGCGGCCACGGCCCCAGCTTCCACTCCACCGGCTCGTGTGCGACGCCAAGCGCGTCCAGGAACTCGAAGTACTGGTCCTGCACGTGCTGCGGCTGGCGGCGCGGGATCTTTCGATTCGTCACCAGCCAGTTCCAGTCCCGCGCCCGCATCCAGTCGAACCCCAGCTTGACCGGCGCGTCCGCCAGCGCCGTGACGATGCTGGCCTTGAAGTAGACCTGCAGGTCCAGGACGACGTCGAAGCGCCGCCCGCCGAGCGCCTTGCGCAACTCGGCGAACGCGCGCCAGCCGCCCTTGCGGTCAAAGAGGACGATCTCGTCCACGTCGGGGTGCCCGCGCACCAGCGACGCCGGCCCGGCCTGCAGCACCCAGGTGATGTGGATCGACGGATCGTGCCGCTTGAGCGCCGTGACGACCGGCAGCACGTGGACGGCGTCGCCCACGGCGCTCATCATCACGATCAGGATGCGCGCGGACGGCGGCAGGGGGACGGACGGCAACGGCTTGGCGATGCGGCGTGGCGCGCGAGCCCGGTCGGGCGGAACGGGCGCGAAGATAGCCGCCGCGGGGCGGGCGCGGCAAACGGTGCGGGATGGCGGCGGGCGGGCGCGGCGCGTACATTCGCGCCCGCTTCAACGGACCTGACGAGACTGCGGGATGAACGAAACCATCGGCACCCTGATCGCGCGCCTGGCCCAGACCAACGTCGAGCTGTGGCACGAGGAAGACAAGGCGCGCTCCGACGACGACCACCAGGTGGCCGCCGCCAAGCGCGCCGTCGACAAGCTGAACCAGCGGCGCAACGACCTCATCGAGCGCATCGACGAGGCGGTGATGCAGACGGTGCGCGACGCGCGCGGCGGAGGGGCCGGTGGCTGAGACCGTCGGCTCGCTGGCCGACAAGCTGAGCATCGTGGAGCTAAAGATCTACCACATGCAGGAGCAGGCCGACCGCACCGACGCCGACCCGGCTTTCCGCGAGCGCTGCCTGGACCGCGTCTCCGTCCTGCGCACCCAGCGCGACGACCTTGCCGACGAGCTGACGGTCCTGCTGGCCGACATCGCCAGCGGCCGCGTGGTTCCCAAGGTCTACCGCCAGTTCAAGATGTACAACGACCCCCAGTACAAGGCGCCGACGGGCAGATGAGGGTCCGGACGACTGATAAATCCAGACGCCGCTCCACGATCATGGGGCGGCGTTTTCGCACGGGTTGAGCTGAAACCTGGGGCTGGAAGACAGGTACTTTCTCGGCGCGCGCTCGCGTCGCCGGGCAGGCTCTCACCAGCACATCGGCCTCACGCCTTGGGCGGCTGCGGCGGCTCGGGTTTCTGGATCACCCAGACGGGCACGCCCATCGGCCTGAAAGAATCAGCCGGCCGCGGCGTGGACGGCTCCGGATTGCGGCCACCCTTGTAGCGGCCGGGCTGCAGCGGCGGAACGGGCTCACGCATCGCAGTACGCTCCTCAGAGTTGCTCGATAATGAGCGATGTCTTGTCTCGTGACAAATATACGCGTTTGCTATCGAAAAGTTTAGTTCCGGTCGAGTTGGTTTTGACAGTTACGTCGCGCAGCAAAACCTCCGGTGCAGCACCCGTGTCCGAGAACGCTTCCACCCAGCCCTCGTATACCGTGTCGGTTGCGAGATCGCGCACGGCCACCCAGCGGATCTGTGGGGAGTTGAAGAAATAGCCCCACACGTCCACTTCTCCGAACCTGCGGGAAATCCCCATCCGTTCCGCCGCCTTGTGCAACACGTTGTTGTTCAGGACAACGGCCATCACGAGGGCCAGCAGCAAAGCGACGATAACCGAAAGGCCGATCTCACCCCATGCAATCCTCGCCTTCTCGTTCGTCAGCACATTGAAGAACGTGACGCGCGGAGGCGGCCCCCACCCGAGCAACTTCGCGCAGCCGGCAGAGATGGCTCGCAGTCCCGCCAGCAGCAGGTACGTCGACACGCCATAGACGAACGCGCTGGTCAGGAACTGCGGCGTGGTGCGCTCGCGCTGGATGGTGAGCGCGTGCACGATCAGCGCGCACAGCACACCAGGAAAGAACAGCAGCACAACGCGCAGCGTCAGGACCGAAAGTTCCATATGTCACGTAAATGACAGGGAACAAGTAAACGGAAGACACACAAGGCTAGCGAATGTCCACTCCGTACGCAAGCCGCTTTCCTATCCCGCCAACGTCGTCTCAAAGTGGTCAGCTCTGACGAAGGGACTTCCGCTGGTGTAGCCGCAGATTGACTGGCCCTGCAGGCGAATAGCACGATCACCTGCTTCGAATGGCGATCACCATCAACCGCCCGTGACAGAATCAGCCGGAGCCATTTCCCCCCGTTCCGTTTGTCACGACGCGTCGGCGGGCGTATGATGAGGGCGACTCCCGCATCACATCATCAACAGCCCGGCACCCGGCATGAGAGCCCGCTCCGCCCTGCTCGCGCTCTGCGCGCTATCCGCCTGCTATCCCAACCAGGCGCCGCCGATCAACCATCCCAACCCGCCCGGCGTTCCCGTGCCGCAGGGCTGGCCCCGCACCGACGAGGGGCCGGTGGACGAGGCGAGCGTGGCGGACATGGTGCTCACCGGCGGGCGCGTGTTCCTGGCCGACAGCGCCAACACCGTCGCGCAGGCGCTGGCGGTGCGTGACGGGCGCGTGCTGGCCGTGGGCACCGACGCGGAGGTGCGGCGCTTCCTCGGCCCGTCCACGGAGGTCATCGACCTGCGGGGGCGGCTGGTGACGCCGGGGTTCAACGACGCGCACATCCACTTTGGCGCGGGCGGGCGCGGGCTGCTGCAGGTAGACCTGCTGGGCACCACCTCACTGGCCGAGATCGAGCGGCGCGTGGCCGCGGCCGCCGCGCAGGCGCAGCCCGGCGAGTGGATCCTGGGCCGCGGCTGGGACCACACCCGCCTTCCCGCGTCGGAGCTGGGTGCCGGCGGCTGGCCGACGAAGGAGATCCTGGACCGCGCCGCCCCCAACAACCCCGTCCTCCTTTCCCGCGTGGACGGCCACACCTCCTGGGCCAACAGCGCGGCGCTGCGCCTCGCCGGCGTCGGCCGCGGCACGGCCAACCCGTCCGGTGGCGAGGTGGTGCGCGACGCCCGCGGCGAGGCGACGGGCATCCTCAAGGAGTCCGCCGAGGGGCTCGTGAGCCGCCACGTGCCCCCGCCCACGCGCGCGCAGGTCCGCCGCGGCGTGCTGGCCGCGCTGGAGCTGGCCGCGCGCACGGGCGTGACCAGCGTGCAGAGCGACGTGTCGGGGATGGACATGCAGATCTACAAGGAGCTGCGCGACGCCGACTCGCTCACCGTGCGCGTGTACGGCTGGCACCCCCTGGAGATGCGGACCATCCAGGGCCTCGACGCCCTGGGCGTCACCGCGGGCTTTGGCGACGAGTGGCTGCGGATGGGGATGCTCAAGGGGTACACCGACGGCACCCTGGGCTCGCGCACGGCAGCCATGCTGGAGCCGTTCAGCGACCAGCACACGCACGGCCTGCCGCAGTACACCCAGGCGCAGCTGGACTCGCTCGTCACGGCGGCGGACGCGGCGGGGCTGCAGGTGATCCTGCACGCCATCGGCGACGCGGCCAACCGGCAGGCGCTGGACTCGTTCGAGCGCGCCGCCCGCGCCAACGGCCCCCGCGCGCGCCGCCACCGCATCGAGCACGCCCAGGTGCTGGACCGCGACGACATCCCCCGCTTTCGCC
This sequence comes from Longimicrobium sp., assembly GCA_035635315.1. Classification (GTDB taxonomy): domain Bacteria; phylum Gemmatimonadota; class Gemmatimonadetes; order Longimicrobiales; family Longimicrobiaceae; genus Longimicrobium. Next base: position 8,011 of record DASQBH010000172.1, on the reverse strand, counting down.
AGCTGGGGGTGATCGCCTCCATGCAGCCCACGCACGCGACCAGCGACATGCGCTGGGTGGAGACGCGCATCGGCCGGGAGCGGGCGACGGAGGGGGCGTACGTGTGGCGGTCGCTGCTGGACGCGGGCGCCGTCGTCATCTTCGGCACCGACTTTCCCGTGGAGCCCATGCCGCCGGTGGAGGGGATCTACTCCGCCGTCACCCGGCAGAGCCGCGAAGAGCCGGGGGTGCCGCCGGGCGGCTGGATCCCCGAGCAGCGGCTCACGCGGGAGGAGGCCATCCGCCTCTACACCGCCGCGGCGGCGTACGGCGAGTGGCAGGAGGCGCACAAGGGAACGCTGCGGCCGGGGATGCTGGCGGACCTGGTGGTGTGGGACCGCGACCTGCTCACCATCCCGGAGGTGGAGATCCTGCAGGCCGCGCCGGCGATGACCGTCGTGGGCGGACGCGTCGTCTTTCGCCGCTGAGGGGCGCGCCGATGTCGTCGGACGATCCGGCACTCAAGCCGTCGCAGGCGGGGCGCGAGTTCGCCCCCGCCACCGCCGCCGTCACCGACCGCGGCGAGCTGGCGCTGGTGCTCACCGGCGGCGGGGCGCGCGGCGCGTACCAGGTGGGGCTGCTGCGCTACCTGGCGCGCACCTATCCCCACCTGCGCATCCCCATCCAGACGGGCGTGTCGGCCGGCGCCATCAACATCGCGCTGCTGGCGCAGCACCACGGCACCTTCAAGCAGGCCGTGGACGAGCTGGCGGGGCTGTGGGCGGAGCTGCTGCCGGAAAAGATCTTCCGGGTGGACATGGCGTCGCTGGTGGGCAACATCGGCCGCTGGGGGCTGCGACTGACCGCGGGGGGGATGACGGACGCGCGGACCCGGGCGCTGGTGGACACGGCGCCGCTGCGGCAGTTCCTGGAAGAGTCGCTGTCGCCGGTGCACGGCGAGCTTACGGGGATCGACTACAACCTGCAGCGCGGCAACCTGCGCGCGGTCTCCATCAGCACCACCGACTACACCACGGGGCAGTCCGTCATCTGGGTGCAGGGGCGCGAGGTGGAGACGTGGGAGCGGCCGGGTCGCATCAGCCGGCAGTGCCGCATCACGGTGGACCACGTCATGGCCTCGGCCGCGCTGCCGCTCTTCTTTCCCGCGGTGCAGATCGGGCCGCACTGGTACGGCGACGGCGGCATCCGCCTTACCGCGCCGCTCTCCCCCGCCCTGCACCTGGGCGCCAGCAAGATCCTCACGGTCAGCACCCGCTACGACCGCACCCGCGGCGAGGCCTCGCGCCCCGACGTGGCCGGCTACCCGCCGCCGGCGCAGGTGATCGGCCTGCTGATGGACGCCATCTTCCTGGAGCTGGTGGACCAGGACGTGGCGCGCATGGAGCGGATGAACACGGTGCTGGAGCGCGTCCCCCCCGAGCGGCGCGAGGGGATGCGCATCGTGGAGGTGCTGGTGATGCGCCCGTCCAAGGACCTGGCCCGCATCGCCGCGGAGTACGAGCCGCGCCTTCCCCGCGGGTTTCGCCTGCTCACGCGCGGCCTGGGCACGCGCGAAACGCGGTCGCCCGACGTGCTGAGCATGATCATGTTCCAGGACGACTACGCCAAGCGGCTGATGGCCCTGGGCGAGTCCGACGCCGAGCGCCGCGCCGAGGAGCTGGACCGCTTCATCAACGGCCACGCCGGCGCGCACGAGCCCTGATCCCGATCCGCAAAAACAACTGCGAAAGGTACAGAGGAGCAGACAAAAGCCAGAGGAACAGAATCTGTTCCTCTGGCTGTTGTCTGTTCCTCTGTACCCCCGATCTTTTCAGGATCTGGGATCAGGCAGAGGGGCTGATGCGGGACGGCGGCGCCCCGTCGCTGTCCCGTCCCGTCCCCACCGTCCCGGCATCCCCGTGCTCCGCGACGCGCCTGGCGCAGGCGCAGCCGCTTGCCACGCAACGAGATGGCGAGGCATGGGGAACGAGGTACATACCTTGCCCTGCGCCGCCACGGCAGCACCCCGCCGTTTCATCTCCTCCCCGCCTCCCCCCGCCGGCCCGCCCGGCTCTTCATGATCCCCCTTCAAGGAGATCCTCCTCATGCCCATGCGCAGCGGCAGCATCCTCATCCAGAGCACCAACGGCACCAACGGCAACTTCGAGGTAGTGATTCCGCGGGTGGGCGGCGGGATCGCCCACCTGTGGCGCAACAACGACTCGGCCGCCTTTCCGTGGACGGCGCCCGCCATCGCCTTCGGCAGCACGGGCGACATCACCGCGGTAACGTGCATCCAGAGCAACTTTGGCCCCGTGGGCAACCTGGAGGTGGTTGCGCGGGAGGGGAACACGCTCGTGCACAACTGGCGCGACGACGGGGTGAGCTGGAAGTGGAGCGAGGCGATGCCGATCCCCGGCGCGACCGCCGTCTCGGGCGCGCCGGGGTTCTGCCAGAGCACCTACGGGACGAAAGGAAACTTCGAGGTGGTGGCGCCGCTGGCGGGCGGCGGGCTGGGCCACTGGTTCCGCGAGAACGACGTCGGTCCCACGTGGAGCGGCCCGTTCGCGTTCGGCTCCGGCACCGTGGGGGCAGCGGCGCTCATCCAGAGCAACTACGGCACGCCGGGCAACCTGGAGGTGATCGCCAGGGTGGGCGGCCAGCTGGTGCACTACTTTCGTGACGCGACGGGGTGGAAGGGGCCCTTTCCCCTCCCCGCCGGAACGGCCGGGGCCGTAGCGGGGGTGCCCGCGTTCATCCAGAGCCGCTTTGGCACAAAGGGCAACTTCGAGGTGGTGGCGCCGCTGGCCGGGGGCGGGCTGGCCCACTGGTGGCGCGGCAACGACGCGGCCGGGGCGGGATGGAACGGGCCGTTCCCCTTCGGCAGCGGACCGGCGGACGCGGTGGGGCTGGTCCACGGCAGCTTTGGCAACCTGGAGGTGGTGGCCCGCTCCGGCGCGCTGCTGGTGCACTACTTTCGCGACGCGGCGGGTTGGCACGGGCCCTACCCGGTGGCAAAGGAAACGCCCTGCCCCGCCACGGGCGGACAGGCGGCCATCGCCCCGTTCGGCTCCGGCGCCGTCGCCATCCACATGGCCCTCATGCGCACGGGCAAGCTGCTCGTCTTCGGCTACGACGGCATCGACCAGCTGGACATCGAGCCCCAGTCGCGCGTGGTTGACCCGGTGACCGGCGCCGTCGTAAAGCCGCCCGCCACACCGCACCTGTTCTGCAGCGGCCACGCCTTTCTCCCCGGCGGACAGCTTCTGGTGGCCGGCGGGCACCACCACGACGTCCGCGAGGTGCACACCTTCGACCCCGCCACGCAGGCGTGGACGCACCGGGCGACCATGGAGCACGGCCGCTGGTACCCCACCTGCACCGTGCTGCCGGACGGCCGCGTCTTCATCCTCTCGGGACGGTTCGAGGAGGTGCGGCCGGACCCTCCCCTCAACCTCAACAACACCTGGCAGATCTTCGACGGCACGGCAGCCGACGCGGCGCAGTGGAAGCTGGGCCCCGAGAATCTCCTGCCGGCCTTCTCCGGACAGCCCATCGACCTGTACCCGTTCGTCTACGCTCTTCCCTCGGGCAAGCTGCTGGTCCACTCCCGCGCCACTACCCGCTTCTTCACCCCGCCCGCGACGGGAATGACAGGCGGAACCTGGGATGCGGCCGAGCTTCGCACGCGCTCGCCGCTCTCGCGGACGGGAGGCGACGGCGCGTCGGTCCTGCTCCCCCTGCTCCCCGCAAACAGCTACCGCGCGCGGGTGATGGTGATGGGTGGCCGCGACCCGGAGGGCCCGGCACCCGGCCTGGCCACGGCGGAGATCCTGGACCTGGGAGCGGCGGCGCCCGCGTGGCAGAGCCTGCCCTCCATGTCCACCCCGCGCCTGTGGCCCAACGCCGTCCTGCTTCCCGACGGAAAGGTGCTGGTCACGGGCGGCAGCGCGGTCGGCAACGACACGCCCGTGTTCGCGGTGGAGTCGTTCGATCCGGCGACGCTGGCCTGGAAGACGCTCTGCTCCACGCGGGTACCCCGGCTCTACCACTCCACGGCGGTCCTTCTCCCCGACGGCCGCGTGCTGATGGCGGGCAAGGACGGCAGCCGCCAGCCGCTTGCGTACCGGTATCCCGAGTACCGCTGCGAGGTGTTCAGCCCGCCGTACCTGTTCACGGGAACGCCGCGGCCCACCTTCTCGGGCGCGCCGGCGGCCGCGGGGTACGGCGCCGCCGTGACGGTGCAAACGCCCAACCCCGCCGCCATCGGCTCGGTGGTGCTCATCCGCCCCGGCGCCGTAACGCACTGCTTCGACATGGAGCAGCGGATGGTGGGCCTCACCTTTACCCGCGGCACCGGTGCGGTCACCTTCCAGACGCCACCCAACCGCAACGTGGCGCCGCGCGGCTGGTACATGCTGTTCCTGGTGAGCACCGCCGGCGTCCCCTCCGTCGCAACCTTCCTGAGGCTGGGCTGATACCGGACCGCGAAAAGAAACGGCTTCACACCGAAATCCGCCAGGCACCGGATCGGGACGATCGCTGTCATGACGATCGCTGTCATTCTGAGAGGGTGTTGAGAAACCGGAATCATGAACCAGTCATCCTGAGGGAGCCGCGCGCAACACCTTCGCTTTGCTTGATCCATGGCGGCGACCGAAGGACCTTGCCAGCCGAAGCCAGGGGCTGAATCTGTGCCGACGAGTCTGCCCCACGATGTCGGAAAGAAGGTCCTTTGGTCGCGCACAAGCGGCTGTGCAGGTTCAGCTTACGCGCGACGCTCCCTCAGGATGACTTGCCTTTGCTTTCAGGGGGTAAAGAAGGTTTTTCGACACCCTCTGAGGGAGGCGCCGCGTGTAACCATCGTCTCGCACGATTGCCTGTGCGCCGACCGAAGAATCTTTATCGGGAACGGGCGGCTTCTCGCGCGGAGTCCCCAACGTAGCCGCCAGGACCGTGCGCCCATCATAAAGATCCTTCTGTCGGCGCACAGGCAATCGTGCGTCTGGACAGACTGGGGCGCGCGCCTCCCTCAGGATGACACCGTTTGCCAAATCGCATCCGAAATCTCTTTGCGGATCCGGTATGAGGCACGGAGTGGCTGAGCGACGAAACGCCGTCCCGACTCGGGACGGCGTTTCGTTTGATCAAGCGTTGCTGAACTCGCGTAAAGCGCTGACTTCCTGAGGGAGGCGCCGCTCCAAACCTGCGTGTACGAAAGACCTGGGCGCCGACCGAAGGATCTCGCCGGCAGAGCCGCGGGGCTGGATCCACGCCGTGAATCCAGCCCCGCAGCCGTCGAGAGGAGATCCTTCGGTCGCGCGTAAATGATTGTGTCATCTCTGGTTACACGCGTGCGCTCCCTCAGGAAATCATGTTTCCGGCTTCAGCTTTGGCAACACCCTTCAGGAAGTGAGTGCTGTTTTCCCGCAGGTGACGTCAGTTGCCCTGGCTGCTGGGCGGCACCATCCCCTTGAGGCGCATGTAGGTAACGATGTTGCCGTAGTGCTCGAAGTTGTGCGCGGCGTTCAGCGCCAGCGCGCCCAGCCGCGACGTCTCGCGCCCGAACAGGCGCATCGTCTGCATGGCAGATTCGTCGCTCTGCTGGTACGCGCGGTCGCACACGGCTTTGGACGCACGCAGCGCCTCGATGAGCGCCGCCTTTTCCGCGATCTGCTCCCAGTTCTGCTGGTTGGCGCTCGTCTCGCCCAGTGCGCCGGCGCAGATCATGTGCTGCGCGTTGGCGATGTGGCCGATCAGCTGGCCAAAGCTGCGCACTTCGGGGGTGGGCTTGAAGCCGTAGTCCGCCTCGGGCATCTGCTCGGCCGCGGCAAGGACGTACGTCAGGCCCTGCGCGTACAGCGGCTGCACGGAGCCGACGGCGGTGTTCTGCGCGGCCGCGGGCACGGCACAGAGCGTGAGCAGGGCGATCAGGATGCGCTTCATCAGGGCCTCGTCTGTGAATCGGGAGGGGTGTGGACCGGCAATGGGGACGGAGCGATGGCGTGTATATGGGCGATGACGCGGACGAAAGGCAACCCCCATCGCCCGGCGCACGCGTGAGCCGCTGCCTGGTGGGATGCGCCGGGTGGACGCTCCCGCGCGACGTGCAGCCTCAGTTTCCGGCCGAAGGCTCGCACCTGGAGCGCTACGCCGCGCGCTTTCCGGCCGTGGAGATCAACTCCTCCTTCCACCGCCCGCACCGCGCCAGCACCTGGGCGCGCTGGGCGCAGAGCGCGCCGCCCGGCTTCCGCTTCTGCGCCAAGCTGCCAAAGACCATCACCCACGAGCTGCGCCTGGTGGATGCGGACGACGCGCTCGCCACCTTCCTGGCCGAAGCGGGCGGGCTTGGCAACGCGCTGGCCTGCCTGCTCGTCCAGCTTCCGCCCAGCCTGCAGTTCGATCCGTCTGCGGCGGACGGATTCTTCGCCTCGCTTCGCGCCCGGACGGACATCGCGGTCGTCTGCGAGCCGCGGCATCCCACCTGGTTTTCCGGGGATGCGGACGATCTGCTGGCGCGATGGAAGGTGGCGCGCGTGGCGGCGGACCCGGCGCGCGTCCCCGCGGCGGCGGAGCCCGGCGGATGGCACGAGCTGGCGTACTACCGCCTCCACGGCTCGCCACGCATCTACTACTCGGCGTATGATGCGGAGTATCTCGACGCGCTCGCCGCCCGCATCCGCGGCGACCTGGACGCGGGGCGCGAGGTGTGGTGCATCTTCGACAACACCGCCGCCGGCGCCGCCACGCAGAACGCGCTGGACCTGATGGCGCGGCTGGAGGAGACGATGGAGGAGAACGGATGATCCGCAGGCTGACCGACCCGATCGCCGCCCGTCTGCGCAACGCCGCGACGCGCGCCGCATCCGAGCGCCGCACCATTCACGGCCTCGAGGTGTGGATCCTGAACGACGGCCAGTTCGCATCCACCGAGGCGCTGTTTGGCACCATCGGGGCCGCGCTGGACCTGGTCGCCCGCCACGCGCCCTGGCGGCTGAACGCGATGCGGCGCGACTTCACCCGCATCTTCCTGCTGCGCATGGACGGCGTACGGGCGCTGCTGGACGCGGAGCGCGTCTGCCGGCTGGACACCTACTTCGTCGCGAAGTTCGCGGCGGAGCAGGTGGCCTCGTCCATCGTGCACGAGGGCGTGCACGCGCGCCTGCGCCGGGGCGGCCGCTCGGTGCCGCGCGACCTGATCGCGTGGGAGGAGCGCCTGTGCCGCAAGGCCGAGCTCGCCTTCGGCCTCCGCCTGCCGAACGGCGCCGCCGTCGTGGAGCGCGCCCGCGTCTCGCTGACCCTTCCGGACCACGACGTGGCCCCGCTGGCCGGCAACATCCAGCTTCGCCAGCGCCGCCCGCGCGGACCGGGCCGGTTCGCCTGAGCGCACGAATGGACTCGCTGCACGTCGGCGGGACGCGCCTGGAGTGCCGCTGGATCGGCCCCCTGCCGGACGAAGCGCCGACGATCGTGTTCCTGCACGAAGGGCTGGGGAGCGTCAGCACGTGGCGCGACTTTCCGGACGCGCTGGCGGCCGCCACCGGCTGCGGCGCGCTGGTCTACTCGCGTGCCGGCTACGGCCGCTCCGACCCCGTCCCCCTCCCCCGCCCCGTCCGCTTCATGCACGACGAGGCGCGTGTGCTGATGGACGTCCTGGCGCACGCCGGCATCCGCGAGCCGATCCTGCTGGGCCACAGCGACGGCGCGTCCATCGCCCTCATCGCCGCGGGCACGGAGCCCGTCCCCGGCCTGCGCGCGCTGGTGCTGGAGGCGCCGCACACCTTCGCGGAGCCGTGCGGGCTGGAGAGCATCGCCAGGATCGCCGACGTCTACCGCACCACGAACCTGCGCGAGCGCCTGGCCCGCCACCACGGCGACAACACCGACGTGGCGTTCTGGGGATGGAACCGCGTGTGGCTGCACCCCGACTTTCGACCACCCACCGCCCGCGTCGATGACGGTGGGGTCCGGGAAGTCCTCGTCGAAGACGGGGTTGGCATAGGTCGCGGCGGTCAGCGCGGCGCCGAGCACC